>JBHLPA010000028.1:0-13100 GCA_048939935.1 Promethearchaeota archaeon
CAATTCAAAATTGGTCATATCACCCTGAATAAACTCAATATTCAGTTCCTTGTCTTTGGCTTTTAGCCTTGCAGAGTTTAACATTGCCTTTGATAAATCAAGTCCAGTAATAGAAACCTCATGAGAAAGTGGTATTGTAATCCTACCAGTCCCACATGCAAGCTCGAGAACAGGACCTTGATATTTTCGTGCTTGTTGTAGATAGAATTTCAAACCAGAATCAGTCTGATTCCTGACAGAAAGCATTGAATCATAATGCCGACCGTCTGAATATATCCACGGTTCCTCAGTTTCTTTCATTGTTGTTCAAATGATGACTTGAACACTTCCTTAAGAAATTCCCCACTTTTCAAAATAATCAACGCCCGGTCCCCCTTCTCAATCTTTCACAAAAACAAGACAGTAGTGGTGGTCATACCCAACACCCATAGGGGTTTCACCGGTGTCTTCTTCATCCACTCCTTGCCAGCATGCGATGATCTCTTTCTCGAATCTGAGGGCCTTAGATATCGCGTAAGTCATGTCCCAAGCCAGGAGGGTCATCGGTCGTCCATCTCTTGGAGCTAGGTTGAAGACCTCAACAACCACCCTAGCCCCCGGGTTCAGAAACTCACTCAACTTTCGAAATATGTCTTGAAGCTGATCGAGATACACCTGGTAGTTACCATCTTCTTTGAAGCCTGAAAGAGGATTCTTAGTTTCATCGCACCCCATGAAGATGGGAGAGGTGAATACAAAGTCAATAGCAGGTAGAGAATATGTGTCTAGTTGACGAGAGTCCCCATGGATGATGTGGTCCTTCATTACCAGCTTTGAACGAGTATACTCAAACCGTCGTTCATCAGCTTCAATACCAAATGGAATTCGTTTCATTCTTTCAGCAACAACCAGTGTTGTACCAAATCCAGCAAATGGATCGAAGACAGTATCGCCTGGCTGTGTGAAATGTTCGATGAAATGCTCCACAAGAAATTCCCTAGATCTAACGTCATCATCTTGAAACTCTTCAGGAAGCCAACCTCGTTTCATTCTTGGTAGAAGGATGTATGTCTTCATTCTCATCTCAAATACACAATGAGAGAGATGTTAGTTGCTAAGACTTAAACAAATCGAATCTCGCCCGGTCCACCACCTTTCGTTCTGTGCCAAAGATGAGAACTGAATATTTATGAGACATCAATGGACAGAAGTACGCGTGGTGGAGAGTTGAGTCAGATATCGATATTCGATTGGCTTTCTAACAACTTGACACTCTCTGTACTTCTTCTATTTTTGATTCTAGTTTTCATAGAACTCATGTACTTCAAGTTCTTCGTCAAAATTATCCGTCAAGGTATAGATTTTAGACATTATCGAAGAAATAGACTCTTCAGAGAGGGGAGGGGTGGAGGGCTTGTTATTATGATTCCATTTATTGACAGACTCGAAACTGAGGGTGGTATTTTAAGACCAATCGATAGACAGTATGTCACCAGTTTCATCATTACGGTACCTCTGGGTTTGCGGTATTTGCACTTAAGACGAGGAATCCCAATCAAAGAATATCATGAGGGTGAGCGAATATTCCGAATTCCCTTCTTTGATTGGATAGAGATCATAGGACAAGAAGAATAGTACCGAATCTCACCCGGTCTACCATCTTCTTCTCAATTCTTCAATACTGAAACACGGGACTTCTTTATCTCATTGTAGAGAAATTCAACCTCTCCAAAGACATCAGCGTTTCCCCACATTACCTCGAGATCAGAGGCTATGGGTTTGAATCGCTCCCAGAAGCTTGTGACCATGATTGCAATTCCCCGAGGCATAAACATAATGTCAGTCAGTTTGTTTCGCACAAGAGTGCCCATACTGTCAAATTGCGTCACAATTCTGACGAATGTGCCATAGTCAGAGGGATTTGTAGCTGGTCCATACTTTTTGGAAAAGTCCTCTGCATCAGTCCACTTCCATTTTCCAAGAATCTGTTGGAAGTCACCAAAGAACTCCTTGTCCGATACAACAGAGAGGAATTTCATGAAGATTGAAGCTTGTCTAGACCTAGTGGCATTTCGAGTAGACATAAGAATAGAAGCAACGCTGAAGATGACGCCGATGATGACACTGGATGCAGCGATGATAATGGAAATAGTTTGGGGGTCCATTTGCACAATTTTCAACAACCTGATTTATCGATGTCACCTAAACGTACAGACACAAATAGATTCCCTTTGAGATGTGTGTTCGAATCTCGCCTGGTCAACCGCCATTTTGGTTCATATAGAATCAACCGGTAACATGTAGATAGGGTAATCTTCACCCAATGTCCAATTATAACTTGCATTTTGATAATGAAGATTCAAGATTCCTCCTAAATAGAGCGCATTGTATGTGATATCAGCTTGGACCTTGACAAGGAACTGATGTCCGCCCATTTCTCTGGCGATATTATTGCTCATCATAAAACCATAGTCAATAATAATGACATTATTCGGGAACAACGCGTTTGTTCCTAGTACCACCGTACAAGTTCCAGTAGCGCACCATTCTCCATCAGTGGCATTGTTATCAATGATATCCAACTGATTCTGACTTCTTGAGGGATTACAACGAATCGATGACCCGAATGGATCGTATTGCATCAGAGAAACGTTTGGTTGATGAGTTGTTATATCAGCTACCCATATTGTGATTATCGCGCTGGTGAATCTCAGGAATGCACTTCCATCTTGGAAATTATCAAATGAGATTTGAAATTCTATGAAGTTTGTCACAGCACCGCCTTGAGTATCATTGTAGTATCTGAATAAGTCACTCGAACTGTCATAAATGAAGGATGGCTCTGGTATGTTACTTGTAGGGGGATTCAGTGCAATAGAAAACCCGGTAATGACAATTCCTCCCAGAATAAGTACAGCTATAATTCCAACGATTCTTTTTTTGGATTTATTGAGCAACAATTCTCGAAACTCCCTGTCAGGCTTTTGAATGAAGACATATTAACATAGCCTTCCAATATGATGGTTCAAATCTCATCTGGTCCTGTGCTTTTTGTTGTCACTTATGACACAAGTTTCATCAGTATATTGACTATTCTATTCATGGGAAGTTTGTTTTGAGTTTTAGATATTTCACAGACAGGGAGTACGAACAGGCATTCGTCGAGTTTGGTAACATAAGAAGCAAGATAGCCGAAAAGATGAGGCAACTTACTCTTCTTGAGGGAGGGACTATTCTCGATTTCCTTTCCGGTCATGGGTTTCTCTCAGCAGAGATGGCAACCAGATTTCCAAACAGTAGATTACTTGGAATAGGTCTGAGAAATGATATTGAAACGTGGGAGCAACTCAAGAACTCCAAAAGGTACAAACAAAGCGTATGGTCGAATTTCCACTATTTGCTATCTGATGCAACAAGAATCCCATTGAAATCATCTTCATGTAACATGGTTGTCAATTTCCTTGGTCTAGAAGACTTGAATATGACCTCCGGATTGATAGGGATTCAGAAAGCATTCGCTGAGATTGAGCGTATAACAAAGCATGACGCCTTGATTCAGATTAGTCTGGTGGAATATGGGAAAACTCCTGAAGAGATGCTTGCTAAGGAAATTTGGAACTCGATTGGCTTGAATGCAGTCTTCAGAAATCAGGAGGATTATCTGCAATTGTTTGAAGAAATCAGTATTCATCCAATTGAAACATTGAAGTTTGAGCTTAGAAGAAAAATGACAGCAAAACAAGCGAGAGAGGAACTTAGATTTGCATGTGAGGAAGCACCTCGAATATTCTCAGCTTTCAACATAAGAGCAATCAGGTTTGAAGACCTGTGGGAGAGGTTTGGAGAGAGGATTGAAGCAGATGGATTGGCTTATTGGTCACAGATTAGGATTGTCATTCTCTCAAAAGATTGATTTACATTTGGAGTAGGAGGTTTCAGATCCTGTCCGGTCCACCATTACATTTTCATTGGTCAAAAGGATCATCATTCTGTGAGTTGTCCTTCTGAGCGCCATCCCAAGGTGAAGTCAGCTCAGTTGGACGCAAGAGGGGAATTAAAACCAGAGCAAATATCGATATCAAAGGCAAAGGAATAACCATGGAAAAGTAGTCTATACCGCCATCGGATGCTCGGGGAACCATCATCATAGGCAATACCAATAGGACCGCGATGAACGTAACGAATGCAACTCCCAAAATATAGCGGCGAGTAGTGGTGTATTTCCCCTGAGCAAACCGGTAGGATTGGTACCCTACATAGACATATGGCAACCAATAGCTGAACATAATCAAAGCCATTGGAGTTGGACCGATGTATGAAGACCACTCGCTTTGGAGTAGCACCCATGTTGGGGCATATACCACCAGTTGTTGAAAAGCCTCATTATTGAGCCAATCAGCTAGATACGGAAAAAGAAGAGACAACCCAATAATCGCTTTCGAGATAGTAAGTCCCCTGATCGTTGGTTCAAGAGTTGTTTCTCCACCCAAATTACGAATCCTCATATCAGATAGGAGCGAGGAAATATTAACCTTCCATTTCAGAAGTCACCAAAACCACCACGTCTTGTTATGATATCGCATCAAGTCTATATACTTGAACGAACTATGTTTCAAAGTCCTTCAAATAGAGCCAAAGAGATTGAGAGATGTGAGTTAATCCAATGGTAGACCACGAAACATGGGAGAGTACTGTGTTCAAGGAACTAGAATTACCAAATGGAGTGGTTGTTCCAAATCGAATTATGCGAGCTGCCACATGGATGGGACTGGCTGAAGCAGATGGAACATGTGGAAACACACTCCTTGAAACGTATAGTAAAATTCGAGCAGGCATAGTTGTGACTGGTTTTCAATATGTGATGCATGAGGGACAATCAGTTAGACGTATGATCTCGAATTCGAAACCTCAGGATGTTGAAGGTCTAAGAAGACTTACGGGGATTATTCATTCTTCAGGTGCTTTGGCAGCAGCCCAATTGGTCCATTGTGGATGTAAGAGTCTGCCGAAATATTCTGGCAAAGAGATATTCGGACCCAGTGATATGGAAGTCCCAGGCCTGAAGGGGGAAACTGTTCAGGTAAAGGCCATGACCGTGGACCATGTTGAAATGGTCACGCAGGCTTATGCAGATGCGGCGAAACGAGCAGAAAAAGCAGGATTTGATGTGATTGAGCTTCACGGAGCTCACCACTACGGTCTTTGGCAATTCTTTGATCCATCATATAATCATCGCCCGGCAAGCGATCCCTACACAGGTACATCAATCGAGGGACGCTGTAAAGCAATGGTGGATGCTGTACGGGCAATCAAGGAGGCAGTAAGTATTCCAGTCCAAGTGAAGGTTGATTCACGCTCGGACATTGTCAGACCTGAAGAAGTGGGTGAGCTAACGAAGAAACTAGCGGATGCAGGGGCATACTGTGTGATCTTCAGCGGTCCACGTCCAACTCGGAAACCAAAGGATATAGAGGACACGTATTTCCTGAATGATGCGATGGTTGCCCGTTCAATTGCACAAGACAGTGGTCTCCTATTCGGACTGGTGGGAGGTATACGGTCTCAAGAAACTGTCATCAGATTACTATCAGGAAACGGAGATTCAACCGCGGCGTTTGATGTGATTCAGCTCAGTCGTCCACTAATCATTGAACCAGAACTCCTGTATCGTTGGAATGAAGAAGCAAAAGTAGGGACACAAGAACCATCTCGATGTACATCTTGCAATCGATGTTTTGCAGCTGGACTAAAAGGAGGCGTGAGATGTGTTGAGCTTGATAGTGATTAGGAACCACGCAAAATTGTTTTCTAGCCACAAGATTTCAATCATTCCTATTCCTGCGGGTGAGGATAAGAATGAGGGCAAAACCAAAGATGAACATGATAGGTAACGGAATATAGAGAGGAACTAATGGATCTCCAGACCAATCAATGAAGTAAACGAGGGGAGCAGACACTGCAAATGGCTGTAGCTCAGCAAGAATACCAATCAGGATTGTTCTTCTTGAAGTAGCATGTCCCACACAGAGTCTAGCCAGATACAGTGCAAATACAAGACGGAGAAATGTGTACGGAAGTGTTTCTAATGGGTTCCAAATTCTGAATCCTGAATACCAAGAGGACTCGATGTAGTCCCAAGTCATTGCTCGAATAGAGTCAGGCCCAGGACCAACGTCTACTCGAAATGCGAATGGTAGAATTAAGGCGATTATACCCATGACCAAGACCATAGCCGAAAAAATAGTGCTGTTTTCAGAGGTTGTTTCACTCACTGCTTCATCCCCTGGTGAACATAGACTGAATAATCCTATTGATTGAACAACTCATAATTCTTCATTTCAACGCGATTACACAGAAACGAACAACACCGGACTCCAATCTAGCACGGCACCAACATTATTCTGAGAGAAATCTATTCGTATCTTAGAGAGTATCAGGGAGAGATTTTTAACATTAGGAGAACGATTAGTAGATGATGGAGTTGGATTCAGTAGAATCGAATAGCGCCTCAAATCTTGCAAATGCTAAACGGCTAGTGTGGGTGTTCTTTATTTATGCGATAGCACTTCCTTTTGTCAGTTTCATATTGCCAGAGTCAGAGTACCCACTCACTGAAGGTATTGTCATATTTTCATGGGTTGTTATTCTGCTGATGCCTATGGACCTTCTACTCGTCTATGTCATCTATTGGGTCTTTGGAAAGAGAGAGAGGTCGTTCAATGTCATAGGTCCGGCGGTTCTCATGTTTGTGGTTGCAACTAACCCATCTGTCTATGCGGTTGTAAGTGGAATGGTCAACTCGACCTTTCGATACTTTACTGCTCCACTAGGATTGATTTTTTCGTTTGTGGGTCTATTGCTCTCCCTTAGGTTTGTATCAGCACTTGGAGAGATGGTCGTAAATCCCAACCAGTAGGTAGTCGAGGTCAATCGGTTCATTACGGATCCACTTATTCTCTACAGTCCCAAAGATGTCACAGTTCACCGTTGTGTGCAACTTTCTGTTCACTTCTTCTTGTGGTCCGTTCTCTGTATCCAATATACACCATGCACCAGAAGAAAACAGCTACGCCCCAAAAGAGAAACAAGACGGGAACACCATATGAGCTTCCAATAACCAGTTCCAACCGGTAGCCAGTAAGGTAGATGGAGGCACCTGTCAAGAGTATCGCACAGCATGTCAAAGTGTAAATTTCACCTGCAAATGCACATCGATATGAACAGTATGTGAGTGAATTCAGTGGAGTAAAAATACCAGGCGTAAACGGTCGACCACACCACCTACAAGGAAGGTCTTCTTGCTCCTTCTGATTTGGATTTGTTCCGATCCTGAAAACCTCCAGTCGTTTCTCGCATCTATACGTGTTCTAGACGTGGAAAAATCTTTGTAATGATAGAGCTGAAATCGTCGTGGATTCATACATGGCTAATAATCCTCATTCTGCATCAAACATTAGGCAGTAACTGTGATTGTAACCGTAAATGGGTGAACTGTCACCATTGTCCGCGCCCTCCCAACATGCAATGATCTCTTTCTCAAACTTGAGAACTTCAGACAATGCATGTGCTATATCCCAAGCCAAGAGGGTCATTGGTTGTTTACTTGTAGCCGCCAAGTTGAAGGCTTCAACGATCACCTTAGCTCCAGGAGTGAGAAACCCACATAGTTTGCGAAATATGTCCTGAAGCTGGTCAAGATAGTCCAGATATGTCCCGGGCTCTTTGTATCCCGAGAGCGGGTTCTTAGTCTCATCACGCCTCATGAAGATCGGTGATGTGAAAACAAAGTCTAGCTTGGGTAATTGAAACCTGTCAAGGTCTCGAGAGTCACCAAGAATGAGATTTTCTTTCATGTTAAGTTGGGACCGGACATACTCATAACGTCGTTCATCTGCCTCTACTCCGAAGGGGATACGACCAATGTCCTCAGCAGTGAGTAGAGTTGTACCTAGGCCTGCAAAGGGGTCAAAGACTATATCGCCAGGTTTTGTGAACTGATGGATGAAGTATTCCGCAAGTGATTCTGGACTCCTATTGTCATCATCCTGAAATTCCTCTGGAATCGGACGTCGTTTCACGTACGGGAGGATTATGTATGTCTTCATAACCACACAAGCACCTCAACATGTTTGATGTTTGATACCTCTTGTGGAACATAAACGAATCGAATCTGACCCGGTCCACCACGTCCATTCCCACGATCCTAGTCAGTTTGAACTTCCTCATCATCTGAAAATCTATCTACACTCTTCCTTGCTGACCTTACTTTATACCCAACATAGACTCCATACCACAAACAGATTGTCACCACCCAAAAAAGAGACACAAAAACATAGCCATAGGGCATCTCAAGAGCTAGGACAAGAATCAGATAGGTCGCAAGAAGAGAGATTGCAGTCATGATTGATGAGAGACCGATTCCCCTGTAGAACATTCCAGCCATTCTACACGTAAAGGAACAATACTGTATTTCATTGAACGGGTCTTGTACATGTGTGTCGTAGATTCGACCGCACCATTTGCATCGAGGTCTTGAACCTTGATGTTCATCTCTTCTAGGATACTGCCCTATTTGAAGAACCTCCCTTTGATTCTCGATTGAAACTTGTTCTATAACAAGAAAAGGTTTGTCAGAATATAGAAAAGAAACAACATGAACTTGTTTCTCTAAGACAATATGATAGCTGAAAAATATACAGGATGAAGGTCACGGAGCGAGGTACTCCAACTAACAATAGCTATAAGCATTTGAACAATTTTGATTTTCATCCTTTCTCTATTTGCATCAGTTTATGTATACTCAAGGGACTGAATTACTGCAACTCCATCGTCAGGAAGGGGGAAGTCATACTCTACTATCTGCTGAGAGGGGTTCACTTTAAGACCTCCCCACCAACGAGAGTAGGTGACATTCATCGCAAGTTGAACATCAACCTCATGACCGTCGAAGGGATCACCTGGTGTGTTTACCAATGCTAACTCGAATGCACATCCAAAGGATACTATATTGGCACCCAGACCTTCATTAATAATAATAGTGACTTGAGAAGGAGCCCACCAACCATCCTTGTAAATATGGATACGGTCATAATCATGAAGGGAAAGACTGAATGTAGCATTGAGAGGATACGTGTCCCACACATCATAGATGAATGGTGACAGGTCACTTCCATCAGTTATATCCCTGAACCAGAAAATGAGAGAGAGTTCACGAGGGACTATATGGGTAAGACCTGAGTGATTAACGGGTATATCCACAATGAAACTGAATATAGTAGAAGTTACACCTTCGCTAATATTGTAGAAATACAATGTTTCTGGAAAATTATCCGTAAAATCTGGTTCTGCTAATTCGTACTCATGGTCAGCTGAAACGATGTCTACAACAATTACACTTGTGACTAGAATCGCGCAGACTGCAGCCACAATAAGGAGTCGTTTGATATTCAGAGTTTGGTTAGCACGCTCGTTACTAAGCAATATTCCCCACATGAAAACCAATGTCTGAAGAAACTTAAACAAATCGACTTGTATGGGAGGGTACACAAGAACATTGATTTCTCACGATGCTCATTTCATCTTAACGAGTGAAGACGTGAGCATGGAAGACTCGAAGATGACATCCTGAAACGTGACCTCATCTATCCAGCTTTTTTGTTTTCTGACTTTTCGGTTCTTGCCCTAACATTTTTCGCCATATCCGCTTACCGGTCTCATCAAGCTCCTCAGTTATCGTCTGCATGATTGCTACAACTTTGATTGCTGTCTCGAGTTCAGACTTCTCCTTTTCCATAAGCACTCACCCAGTGGATAGATATATGACAAGCAGTGATTGCTCAATTGTAGCCAGAGGACTTAGAGTTTGTGTATCTATGCCACTGATGCAATAGGGTAGAAACAGAACAATAGAGAAGAGATGACATGAACGAGTCAATGAGGGAAATCCTGGGTAACGAGATGAAAGAGATGGGTCAGGACCCAAGAAGCCCTGATGCTTGGTATGAGCTTGGAGGTAGACTCTATGATCAGGCGGACATGAAGAGCGCCGAAGTTGCGTTTCAGGTGGCACTGGACCTGAACCCCGGATTTGTCGATGCTTGGCGTGATCTAGGTGCAGTTCTATTTGTCCAAAACCGTTTTGATGAAGCAGAACAGGCACTGAAGGGAGCACTAGAGCATTCGCCTGAAGAGCCGGATGTGTGGTACAATCTTGGTTGTGTCTACATGGCAACAGACCAACTTGATGATGCAGAGATTTCGTTCAGGAGGGCCGCAGAATTGAGCTCCGAGGACGCAGACACGTGGTGTAACTTGGGTGTCGTTCTTTCCAATCTCGGAAAGCTGGAGGAGGCAGAACGTGCATTAAAAAAGGCTATCGAAATCCGACCAGACCACTATGTAGGATGGCTGAACCTGATGAGCTTTTACGAAGGAGAGGGACAAATCAAAGCTGCAGAAGAAACTCATGAGAGCGCGCTTGAGATTATACCAGATTTTGACCTGTTCCTAGAGGACTTGGAAGAATTTGTTGAAGATGCTCAGGATGAATAGGCTATGACCGAAATTCAGAACTATGTCGAAACGCCAGAACAGGAGATAATCCTCGAACGATTAGAAGGAGATGGCTTGATACTGGACATAGGTGGTGGGGGAGAAGGTTTAGTGTCAAGAATAGAGGGTGAAAGAGTCTGTGCGATAGACATCAGGATGAGTGAGATAAGGGAAGCCCAGATTCATGGTCACCAATCGAACTGGTGTGTCGCAGACGGTAGAACTCTCTGTTTCAGAGATGAGGTCTTTGACATCGTGACATTATGGTTCTCGTTAGCCTACATGAGTGATTGGAACATAAAACGTACCGTGCTTGAAGAGACACACAGGGTCCTCAGGAAGAATGGTCGCTTGTCGATTCTGGCAAGTCACATTCCTGAGGAAAGCAACAGCCTAATCTTCTGGGGAAAGTTTATTCTTCCTGATGGGACTGTTTCTAAAACAGGATATGGGGTGCGAGGAGGTCAGAATCAGACACTTCAACGGATTCTAGAGTTAGTGACCAATGTCGGATTCAGCCAAAATTTATTCCAGGACAATGCTCGATGGTTTAAAGTCGAGTCGCGGAAATCATAATTCATTGTTCCAAAAGCTTAAAGTATAGACTCAAGCCTGAGCGGACAGTCACAAGCTTGGTGATAGAGATGAGCCTTGCAGTATGGTGGAGACGCGGCAGCAAACCCGGGTTAATCCTGATTTTCTTGGGAATAGCAGGTTTTGTCCAGATACCCATTATCTGGCATGCACAAGTCTACGTGAGTGTTCTGAGTGCAAATTTGCAACTTCTAGTTTCAATCGGGGTCATGGTTGTCCTCGGGGGAGCATACATACTGATGGCTGAGGCGATGTATCGTTGGGCGTTTATTGTGTCAAAGAGGAAGACTCGTAGACGTCAGAGAGGACAGACAAACTGGATTGGTAGACTATCAGAATTTGCTCGTAGCTTCACAGACATGCCAGCCTTTGTTGGTGTGGGTTTGCTAACATGTGTATTCTTCCTATTCTATTTCGTGCCCTTTGGTTTTGCCGATGCAGGAAGTCTTCCATCATGGATAGCCACAATTGCCTTTCTAGATCCACTCTATGTGTACATACTTGGAGTGAATGCGGCTGCGATAGCTACTGCAGTTGTTGCCAGTTACATGAACTACAAGATAAGATGAAAAAAACAAATGGTTGCATCTGAATTCTTAATAGCTGTTGTCCCAGTGACTCCTAGTGAGGTGTTTTTTTGTCAGGTCTAGAGGTCGGTAACAAAGCCCCAGATTTTACACTCTGGGAAGCCCCAAAGAAGAGTGTCACTCTGAGTGAAGAGCTGGAAAAGGGACCGGTAGTACTCGTGTTCTATCCTGCAGACTTTTCGTCTGTGTGTCAGGCTGAACTCTGTCAGTTCAGGGATGATTTGGCTAGGTACAACGATCTAGGTGCCAATGTTTTCGGAATCTCAGTGGATGGAATCTTCAGCCACAAGGGCTTCAAAGAAGCTAATGATATTCAATTCTCATTACTCTCAGACTGGGAGAAGACAGTAATCAAGGCTTATGACGTGGTGTACGAAAACCTCGCTGGGATGAAAGAGGTCGCTAAAAGGTCAGTCTTTGTGGTGGACACAGATGGCACCATTGTCTATGCATGGGTGAGTGAGGACCCTGGAAAACTACCACCGTTTGAGGAAGTCAGGCAAGCTGTAGCAAAACTCTCTTAGTTTTCTATGGCGTTATCTTTATATCACGAAACCTTTGCAGAACAAAATACTGGCACTGCCGCGGTAGATCAGCCAGGGAGATCGCACGGCTGAAGACCGTGTTGTCTTCGGGTTCATCCCGTCGACACGGGATTTGTCGAGTGTTCAAATCACTCCCGCGGCACCATTTTCTCTATCATTCTTCTTGTTCGCGGCTCAACCATTTTACAAATAAGAAATGACTATCTATATTCATAGGATGTGATTGGATTTGAATTCAAATAGAAGTGATATTCCATACTTCAAAGAGAAGACTGTAATTTCCATTATGATTGTTTGGCAGTCCTTTTTTACGCTGTTCATGTATGATATGCTGCGAGATTTTCAACCACCAAATCCTCTCATCTATCCAGTCGTTTTCACTCCGATGTTCATTGCTTTGTGGACACTTATTACAGTCGGATACACTCGTTCTTCTAAAACAGAGTAATTTGTATTGTATGATTTTACCCCAAATCACACCCGCGGCACCAATTTTCCTTTTTAACAAGATTTTATGCAATCGGCCTTGGCGAGGAGAAAATAAAATAATGAAGGCGGCTATTTCATTCCGATGGTTATGAGTGAGAGAGAACGGATGATTGGCAAGGACCTTGAACCTTCGGAGAAGCAGATATTCGAGTTCATGGGTCCAAAAACAACCAAGATATGGAATGACCTCCATGAATTCTTAGCTAAGAATTATGACTTCCAAACTGAATTGAGTTATTGGGGTGACAAATATGGTTGGACTATTCGCTATCGTAGAGGCGGAAAGACTCTCATTGCCTTCTATCCAGAAAGAGGCGGTTTTACAGTTCAAATTATTTTAGGAAAGAAGGAAGTT
>JBHLPA010000320.1:0-3208 GCA_048939935.1 Promethearchaeota archaeon
ATCAGAAATGATGCGGACGTAACTACGACCCATTTCTCCTGAAGGAATAGTTTCATCCAATATCCTTCATGAAGTACAGTTGTTCTTGAGAGTCGAAGAATATCGATACCTCGTTCTGTGAGGGTAAATGCATCATCACCCTGATTGATCAAATTCTCATTCAATGCATGTTGTAGAACCTCATCTACATCCACTGGAGACACTGTCATCCTATTCATACGAACAACAAACATTGATTCCAAGTGGGAGTATAAAGCGGATTTTGTGGTATGACCTTCATAGATAGAACATAACACCGCATAGAGTAAGGTTTCTCCAGGGTCTCCACGCATGGTTTTACTTATCTGGTAATCATGTCCATGACGACCTCTCCGCAGGTCCTCCTCAGTGAAATCCCATAATTCATCAATATTCCTTGCCTGCTCCATAAGAGCACCCCACAAACAAGAGTTAGTTTTAACTAACTTTTGAAAGAATATAAATTTGGCTCACGTTCTGTACCCATATTAGGAGGACTTATGGAGAGTTGAGTTTCTATGTGTAATAGGGAAAAGAGATGATATTTGACATCGGACGACCATTGATTATGGCACACCGAGGGGAATCAGGAAATATACCAGAGAACACAATTCTTGCTCTTGAGGCTGCAATGGACATCGGCGTCGATGTCCTGGAGTCTGATATTCGTTTCACAAAAGACAATGTACCAATCCTCTATCATGATGAAGACCTGGTTCGTATAACTGGAAAGGACGAAAAGGTCCAAAAAAAGACACTGGATGAGTTACTCCAATTCGATTTAGGGTACAACTTCACCACAGATGCTGGGCGAACCTATCCTTATCGAGGAATAGGGTTGACAGTTGTAACATTAGAGGAAGCAATCAAGAAGTTCCCAAACACCATCCTCAACCTAGACATCAAGGACACATTCAAAGAAGCACCTGATGAAGTGGCACGGATTCTATTGGAGAATCAGAGAACAGAGAACATAATGATAGCTTCGTTTCATCCAAAGCAACTGAAGAGGTTCAGAAAGAAAGCTCCTGTGATACCCACCTCTGCTCATCCTAATGAGATTCGTAACTTTGTCATAGGAATCAGAATGGGAGCAATGAGAATGTTTGTTCGTAACATGCCGTATAAGGCGTTTCAAGTACCCGAGCGGAGTGGATCATTTCAGATTGTAACACCAGAATTCGTGAGAAACGCCCATAGTAAAGACATAGCAGTCCATGTTTGGACAATTAACAATAGACCTGACATGGAGCGACTAATAGACATGGAAGTGGATGGCATTTTCACAGACTTCCCAGCTGTTCTAAGGGATACCCTTGAAGCTCGTGGGCTTTTATGATGCGAGAATAGGTCTACTAGAAGACAATCAGCCGAAATAGCTTAATATGCGCCAAGCGTAAGCTGCGAGTAAGAGTCCAAGGACCATGGGACCGCGGACTTAAGACCAAAAATTGGAAGAATGTGCAATGACCTGTCCAGAATACAATGAGGCCGAAGGAAAATGCGGTGTTGATGGATTCAAGTTTTACACTGGGATGAATAAGCCCTGCGAAACCCCTGGCATAAATAAGGACAAGTGTCCTCGGTTTGCAATGAAGTAAACACACGAGATCTCTTTTTCTTTTGCTAAAAGACAGCTGGGCAGCGAGGACTGCCCACGATAGTTCTTTTCATTTTGATCTTTTTATCAATCCATGTGGTTATTTGACAAAGAATTGCAACTCTGGTTTTGTTGTTCATAGAAATGGTGGTTCTGAGAAGATAATGAAAAGGTAGAGGGGGTAGCCCCGAAGAACCACCCGTGAAATAGAAGGGATATATTATCAGTTTCCAACTAGCTCAGCGTGTCTTTCAAGCGCAATCTTCGCTGCAGCTTCAAACATCTCTCTGACGCCGGCACCAGTCTTTGCTGAAACCTCCATGACCTCAGCATCATATTGGCGAGCCATCTCAGCAGCATCTTCAAGTTGTACTCCACTGCCATTCTCTCGCTCATCAATCTTGTTTCCAACGAAGATGATCTGGCAGTCAGGAGCATTCTCCTTGACTCGACCAAGCCAGTCAGAGAGCCGTTGTAGTGAGAAGGTTCGTGTCGCATCGTATACAGCAATTGCTATCCTTGCACCTTTGAAGTAGTCCGAGATGACCTCTCGGAACCGAGGTTGACCCCCAAGGTCCCAGAGCATTAGTGTTACATTGTTCTCATCAATAGTCATCTTCTTAGAAGCGAAGTTGACACCTATGGTCATCTTCATCTCTTCATCGAACCGATTCTCAGTATAACGGATGGTGATGGAAGTCTTTCCAACACCACCTTCACCTATGAGTACTGTCTTGTAGATCGGTAATCTCCCTGCCATCTTGGACCACCTTTTAAGCCATAGAGCCAAGTAGTTGGTCCGCACGACCAGTGACGCCAAACCACCAGACTCCAAAGGCAGCCAGAATGGATGTTGATGAGATGAGAGACATAGCATCTCCACCAGCTGTTCCTAGGATGAGGAAAACAACACCTAGAGCTAGAAACAGAGCTCTGTTCCGTCCAGGCGCTCCGGCTTTTCTCATTCTCCACCAGAGTAAGCCATAGAGTCCGAGAGGAAGTACTGTTTGGAGTATGCCAGATATTGCCATTATGACACCACGATTTGGAATTGCATCTGGTAAGATTTGAGCAGTCCATCCTCCAAGCATCATGACGAATGGTGTGGCCATGATTAGCAGTGGGAGAAGTAGAGCTTTGTTCCAGTCTAATGCGACGATTGAACTCAAATTAAGAAGCATTGGGGAAATAAGGCCTAGAGCTAAGGCGATATACTGCGCATTAAGTCCTCCAAGAAACTCTACATGGTTCAAAGACACTATCAACCAGGAGAATCCTGAAACGAAGAAGAAAACCCCAAGTGTGAGTGTCGCGGAGTTCCTACTCTGACTCCATCTAGTAAATGCATAAGCGCCGGTTCCAATGGACAGAATCGCACCCAAAGCAATGAACGTCACTGATGTCATCACTGCAACATCTCCAACTATTGGAGATACCAATAGATAGGTCATGAAGTATAACAGTGAGCTGACTGTGAATGAATAGGCAATTAGCTCAGCACCAATCTTCGACTTAGGGAGAAATAAGGCGATAATCAATATCGCAGGCCCGTATAGACGTAGTCCCAGAATTGCAGTTACAATGGAAGGA
>JBHLPA010000029.1:0-13007 GCA_048939935.1 Promethearchaeota archaeon
TTCTTGGAGGTGCACCCTGAATTAAGTAATAGGGTCTTATCCGACCAACTAAAGGGATTAGAACAGCATGGTTTCATTGAGAAAAAGGTCGTATCTTTGAGTCCTCTTCGTGCTGAATACGTATTGACAGAACTTGGAAGAGGTTTGAATAAGATGCTTTACGAGAAGGCGATGTTTGCAATCAAGTATGGATTAATCGATAGAAACGATTCTTATTTCAGAGGCAAGGATATCGAAAAGGCATTCGGCATTGAAAAATAGAAGTATCGCTCGCTTCGAAAAGAAGGCAAAAGAAAATAGTGGCGCCCCCGCCGGGACTTGAACCCGGGTCTCAAGAGTGACAGTCTTGAATGCTAGACCGGACTACACTACAGGGGCAATCCAGTGCGCTCGGACTCCCGATTTTCTATTAAAGTTGTCGGACTAAACCATCTTTTTTGATCTAGCTGAAGCTAAAATTCCAAGTTGGACAGATTACTGAGTAAGTTTATTACTGTCCGAGGTCTATGTTAGAGTGGCTCACACAGCCAAACCGTCCTTAGATGTTACTCCATTTCTGTGTTTTATCGCAACCCTTTTATGGCTACAGAATTTCCCGTCCTTTGCTCAGACAGTACTGCTTCCCATTCATGCATGGTCGTAAATTGCACATAGATGACTTATTGTAATGCACGATGATGTCATAGACGATGGGACAAATGGGCTCGTGGCGCAGACAGGTAGCGCAGCAGGCTTTTAACCTGAGGAACAAGAGAGTCATCTCTTGCTTCGGGGACTGGCCGCGGGTTCAAATCCCGCCGAGCCCGCCATTGCATGGACTGGATGTAGGAATGTCGGAGTAAATACCAAACGGGGCGGCTATTGCAGGCTATGTGTGAGCTCGGATTTCTGGGTTCTATGCGTTGGGAAGCGTGTATGGTCGCAGTAGTTCCCCCGTCCTTCAGAATCACGATGTGATTACATGGCAACGGGCACACAAGATCGGGACAAGTACTGGCCAGTTATAGAGGCCTTCTTTCATCAGTATGGACTAGTAGGCCAGCATCTCGATTCATTTAATCGGTTCATAAGAGAGGAGCTCCAACAAGTAGTAGACTCTGTTGGTAAGCTCACACCAAAGATTGAAGGGTATGTCGTAGAACTGGGCGATATCCACGTTGACGAACCTTCTATCCGCGAAGCTGATGGTAGTGAACACAAACTCTACCCCAATGAGGCTAGAATTAGAAACCTCACCTATGCAAGCAAGCTGCATCTTGACATGACCCCTGTAAGAAAGGAAGGTTCAGTGTCAACCCGGCTTGAAACCATGAGGATCTATATCGGCGACCTACCCATCATGCTCAGGAGTGAGAAATGTCACCTGCATGGTCTATCAGATGAGGAGCTCATAAAGCACGGCGAGGATCCCAAGGACCCTGGTGGATACTTCATCATTAACGGGTCGGAACGTGTTCTGGTAACACAGGAGGATTTAGCACCGAATAGAATTCTAATTGAAGAAGCAAGTAAGAGTTCCAGTTATACTCACATTGCCAAGGTCTTCTCAACATCACGCGGCTTTAGAGCACCAGTGACTATTGAGAGAAAGCGAACTGGTGAACTAAGAGTATCATTCCCATCAGTGCCCGGTAAGATACCATTGGCCATTCTTCTAAAAGCATTAGGCCTCGAATCAGACAAAGATATTGTTGACGTGATCTCAGATGATGATGAGATACGAAATGAACTCATCGTCACAATTGAACAGTCCGCACCAATTAACGCTCCTACCGATGAGGAGGACGAATCCACACGCTCTAATGCCTTAGACTTCATTGGGAAACGAGTTGCTGTGGGTCAGACAAAGGAATATCGACTTGCACGTGCAGAGAAGGTACTAGATCGCTATTTGCTCCCACACATAGGGACTGAGGAAGATACCCGTCTACAGAAGGCTTACTATCTTGGTCAAATGGTGGAACGCCTTCTAGAGTTGGTCCTAAACAAACGTGCTCCTGATGACAAGGACCACTATGCAAACAAACGACTCAAGCTCTCTGGAGACCTTCTGATGTCGCTCTTCAGAGTGGCCCTATACTCTTTGACTCGTGACATTAAGTACCAACTGGAACGTACAGCTGTTCGTGGTCGTAAGCCGAATATCAGAACTGCTGTTAGAGCCGATGTGATCACGCAGAGACTAAAACATGCACTTGCCACTGGTAATTGGGTTGGCGGAAAGGCTGGAGTATCACAACTGCTTGACCGCACAAACTACATTTCTTCATTATCTCATCTCAGGAGAGTAGTTTCACCACTCTCACGTTCACAACCTCACTTTGAGGCACGAGACTTACACTCAACTCATTGGGGTAAGATCTGTCCCAACGAAACCCCTGAAGGGCCAAACTGTGGTCTTGTGAAAAACATCGCTATGATGGCTTACATCTCTGTTGGAACAGAAGAGGAAGCAGTAGAACGTGCACTGGTTAAGGGTGAGGTTGAACCAATAGAGAAGATTCGTGGAAAACGGAATGTAAAATGGGCTGATGTCTTCCTGAATGGTCGGCTTATTGGTGTCCATCCTGCTCCTCAAGTCTTAGTAAAGACAATACGACAGAAACGTCGAGCAGGAGAAATTGACAATCAGACAAACATAGCCTATTACGAAGACACTCATGAAGTCCAAGTCAATTGTGATGCAGGTCGTGTACGAAGACCTGTAATCGTTGTCGAAAATGGGAAGAGTCGTCTTACTGATGAACACCTCAGAATGGTGCTTGAAAACGAGTGGGGTTTCTTAGACCTTCTTCGGAATGGAATTGTCGAGTTCATTGATGCGGAAGAGGAAGAGAACACACTGATTGCTATGTATCCTGATGACATTGGTCCTAATACAACTCACATGGAGATAGTACCCTCCACCATACTCGGTATCTCTGCAGCACTTATCCCATTCCCGGAGCGTAATCAGTCTCCACGTAATGTGTACATGGCAGGAATGGCCAAACAGTCAGTAGGAGTTCCTGCTTCAAACTTTAGATACAGGGCTGATACACGTTCACATTTCTTCCATTATCCTCAGATACCACTTGTAAAGACCCGAGCAATGGACTCAATTGGCTATGAAGAACGTCCTGCGGGACAGAACTTCATTGTGGCCATTTTGTCCTTTGAAGGTTACAATATTGAAGACGCGCTCATTATGAACAAAGCATCAATTGAGCGAGGTCTAGGTAGAAGTACATTTGCTAGAGTTTACGAGAGTGAAGAACGGAAGTATCCTGGTGGTCAAGAAGACAGGTTTGAAATCCCTGATAGAAGTGTCAGGGGATACAGAGCATCAGAGTCATACAGGAACCTTGGAGAAGATGGTATTATCGAAACCGAGGTTGAAGTATTAGGAGGCGATGTACTCATTGGTAGGACATCTCCACCACGATTCCTTGAGGAATACTCTGAATTTGAAATAGCATCTCCTAACCGTCGTGAAACCTCTGTTGCTGTACGTCATGGAGAGGCTGGTGTCGTTGATAGTGTCATACTCACAGAAACCATTGATGGAAATAGGTTGGTGAAAGTCAAAGTCCGTGACCTCAGAATCCCTGAACTGGGTGATAAGTACGCATCCCGTCATGGACAGAAAGGCGTTATTGGATACATTGTACCACAACAAGACCTTCCATTCACTGAAGATGGAGTGGTTCCCGACTTACTGATCAACCCACATGCTATTCCAAGCAGAATGACCATCGGTCAGATTCTAGAAATGGTTGCAGGAAAAGCTGCCTGCATGATAGGTAAGCAACAGGATGCAACACCTTTCTGCGGAGTCAGTGAGGAAGAACTCTTTGAGATACTCAAGAAGCATGGTCTAAAACACAATGGCCGTGAAACGATGTACTCTGGAATCACAGGAGAGAAGCTCAAGGTGGACATCTTCATTGGTGTTATTTTCTATCAGAAACTCCACCACATGGTTGCTGACAAGATTCACGCTCGAGCCAGAGGACCTGTGCAAATCCTGACTCGTCAACCCACAGAGGGTCGTGCCCGAGAGGGTGGTCTGAGATTTGGAGAGATGGAGCGTGACGTCCTCATTGGTCATGGTGCTGCAATTCTTCTCAAAGGTCGACTGCTGGATGAGTCTGATAAGAGTAACATGCTTGTCTGTGAGAACTGTGGTCTGATAGGAGTCTACGACCGAAATAAGGACCAGTACTACTGTCCGATATGCGGGTCCAGTGCGAAAATAAGCAGTGTTGTTGTGTCTTATGCTTTCAAACTACTAATACAAGAAATGATGTCCCTTGGCCTGGCCACCAGACTACGATTGAAGGAGATGATTTAGATGATTTCAGGATTAACTACAAAGAAGATTGATTCAATAGAGTTCGGATTATTGTCTCCCGAAGACATTCGTAAGATGTCAGTTGCCCAAATTGTTGTGGCTGACACATATGACGAAGACGGTTATCCTATTGATAGCGGTATTATGGATCCAAAACTTGGAGTAATCGATCCTGGTCAACGCTGCAGAACTTGTGGTAACAGAGTTGGTAACTGCCCAGGTCACTTTGGTCATATAGAACTCGCACGTCCAATCATGCATGAAGGCTATGCAAAGGTTATCCATAAGGTACTTCGAGCCATCTGCAGAGAGTGTAACAGAATACTTCTGACAGATGAAGAGATCGAACATTATCAGAAGCTATTCAAGAAATATCCTGAGATTGGTCAGAAGACAGCTACCCTCTCCAATGAGATTCTCAAGAGGGCTGCTAAAGCTAAAACATGTCCCCATTGTGAAGAAGAACAACTCAAACTGAAATTGGAGAAACCAACATCTATCTACGAGGTCGGTGAAGCAGGGTCTGTCAGACTCACTCCTATTGACATCAGAGCACGATTGGAGAACATCACTGATGATGACTATCGTCTTCTCGGAATCAATCCTGAGGCTGCTCGATTAGAATGGTCGATTCTTACAGTACTTGCAGTGCCACCCGTAACTGTACGACCATCAATTACTCTCGAATCCGGTGTGCGAAGTGAAGATGACCTTAGCCACAAACTCATAGACATCATTCGTATCAATCAGCGATTACGCGAAAACTTGGATGCTGGAGCACCCCAACTCATTGTTGAGGACCTCTGGGAACTATTACAATATCATTGTACGACTTATTTTGACAATGGTGTAAGTGGTATCCCTCCTGCTCGGCATAGGTCCGGTAGGGCACTTAGAACATTAGCTCAGAGACTCAAGGGTAAGGAAGGTCGATTCCGTTCAAACTTGTCTGGGAAACGTGTAGATTTCTCAGCTCGTACTGTCATATCTCCTGATCCTAATCTAAGTATGAATGAAGTAGGAGTTCCAGAGCAAATTGCTAAGATTCTTACTATTCCTCAGCGTGTCACCGAATGGAACATTGAGGAGATGAAGGAACTTGTTATCAGAGGGCCTGATAGACATCCGGGTGCTAACTATCTCATCCGGACAGACGGCCGTCGTGTGGACCTTAGATTCGTAAAGCAGCGTTCGGTAATTGCCGACACAATCGAACCTGGATTTATTGTGGAACGTCATCTAAACACTGGAGACATAGTTCTATTCAATCGACAACCATCGCTACACAGAATGTCAATCATGGCACATGAAGTGCGTGTGATGCCTTACAGGACGTTCCGTTTGTCACTATATGTTTGTCCTCCATACAATGCAGACTTTGATGGAGATGAAATGAATCTGCATGTACCTCAGTCTGAGGAATCACGTGCAGAAGCTCGAGTCCTAATGAGAGTACAAGAGCAAATCCTTTCACCACGATATGGTGGTCCAATCATTGGTGCTCTTCAGGACTATATCTCAGCAGCGTTCCTCTTGACACGAAAATCAAGTCTTTATACACTGAACCAAGTGAACCAGCTGCTAGCCACAGCAAACTTTGAAGGTTCTCTCCCAGATCCTGCAATCATAGCCCCTATCCCATTATGGACTGGTAAAGAAATCTTCAGCATGTTCATTCCTGAGGGAATCAACATCTCATTCAAGGCTAACATCTGCAGAAAATGCCAGACTTGTAAGAAAGAGGACTGTGAGTATGATGCCTATGTCGTTGTACGTGACGGCAAGCTCCAGTTTGGAGTAGTGGATGAGAAGGCATTTGGTGCAGGTGAACCAGACTCACTGTTTCATAGAATCATAAAAGAAAAGGGACCAACTACAGCTCGTATCTTCATGGACTCAGTAGGACGGCTTCTCGTCAGACTAATCACTGACAGAGGCTTTTCAATGGGTCTGAATGATGTCACTCTGCCCCACGCAGCATCTCAGCGTATCAAACGTATTCTGAGTGATGCAGATGCCAAGGTAAACCAGCTCATTGAAACTTACAAGCGTGGCGAGCTAGACCCAAACCCCGGTCAGACACTATTAGAAACCCTTGAACAGAGAATTATGGCCACACTGGCTGAAGCCAGAGACTCGGCTGGTGAGGTTGCAGGAGAACATCTCGGTCTTGAGAATGCTGCGGTCATTATGGCCCAAACAGGCGCCCGTGGTTCAAGGTTGAATCTCTCACAGATGGCTGCGGTCGTGGGACAGCAGGCTGTTAGAGGTGAACGAATCAGTAGAGGCTACGTGGGTAGAACTCTCCCACACTTTGAGAGAGGTGATCTTGGTGCTCGAGCAAGAGGTTTCGTGACCTCGAGTTATAAGAGCGGACTTGACCCGATTGAATATTGGTTCCACGCAGCAGGAGGTCGTGAAGGTCTTGTAGACACTGCTGTAAGGACCTCAACATCAGGTTATATGCAGAGACGACTCATGACTGCGCTCCAAGACCTAAAGGTGGAGAGCGATGGCACGGTCAGAACTGCGCCCGGAAGGATTGTTCAGTTCCGATTCGGTGATGATGGAGTTGATCCGAGTAAGTCCGATCATGGTCGGTCAGTAAATATCGATATTGCAATCGAGAAGGTCCTAGGTAAAGGACGAATAGATTAGTGGAGGTCTAAGAATGTCTAAGAAAACAAGTACGAAGAGCACTGCTAGCAAGAAGAAGACTACAAAGAAACCATCAGCGAAGAAACCTGCTGCTGAGAAGACCACAAAGAAAGCAGCCAAGAAATCAGCTCCCAAAGAAGCAAGCTCAACAATCGCTAAACACATGGAGAAACGGTTTGATACAATCCGAGAAGAACGTAGACTTCCCCCAAGTGTTCTGGAAGAACTACAAACAAAGGTTTCAAAACTTGACATCACAAAGAAAGAGTTTGATGAAATCTGTGACAATGTCATCGAGTCATATGAACGGTCGTTGGTTGAGCCAGGTGAGGCTGTGGGAACAGTTGCTGCACAAAGCATCGGGGAACCCGGAACACAGATGACACTGCGTACATTTCACTATGCAGGTGTTGCAGAACTAAGCGTTACACAAGGTCTTCCCAGATTGATTGAGATTGTGGATGCAAGAAACAATCCTAGTACTCCAACCATGAAGATTCATCTGAAAAGCGAAATTGCAGGGGATCGCAATGAAGCTAGATCAATTGCTAGAAACATAGAGATGGTACTTGTCGAGAGTGTTGCAAGTAATGTGTCTATTGACCTTCTTCGACCAGCAATTGACATTCGTTTTGACCCAGAGTTGATGGATGACAAGGATCTTACAGTGGAGGCAATTGCAGAAGCCATTCAGGATAAAATCAAAGCAAAGGGAGAAGTTGAACCTGGAGATAACATGATCTATGTTTATCCAGCAAACGAATCCTTAGCCGAATTACAAAAACTGAGCGAAAAAATCCGCGAAGTACGTGTAAAAGGAATCAGTGATGTGACACATGTCGTAATCAGAAAGGAACCTGAGGGATATGTGTTATACACAGAAGGCTCAAACCTCCAGGACGCTCTAGAGATTGAGGGTGTCAATCCGCATAAGATTTACACAAACAACCTTCGTGAGATATTCCAAGTACTTGGAATTGAGGCTACCAGAAATGCAATAATTCAGGAAGCCATGAGTGTTCTCAATGAGCAGGGTATGGATGTTGATGTCAGACATATCATCCTAGTAGCTGACATGATGACCGCTGACGGGACAATCCGACAAATCGGAAGGCATGGTATCTCTGGGTCAAAGAATAGCGCTCTAGCAAGAGCAGCCTTCGAGGTCACAATCAAGCATCTACTCGGTGCAGGAATCGCTGGGACACGAGACCCCCTCAGAGGAATAACGGAGAATGTCATCCTAGGCCAACTTATACCACTCGGAACTGGCGCAATTGACCTTCTTATGAATCCTCAGATTCCAACCACCTCTAAGAAGAGGAAGAAAACTAAAGCATAGTGCAGGGGCCACTGCGGAAACATTAAAACAGAATACCAGTTGACGCAACCAGTTCGGGTTTACCAATAAATCACATACGAGGTCAAACAATGAGCCTGAATCAACCAATAGCAAGTGCAGTAAGTACAGGCGAGTGCAAGATAGGCGCAAAGTCGTCCATTGATGCCATCAAGACAGGCAAGGCGAAATTAGTCGTTGTTGCAGCCAACTGTCCAAAGGATGAGTTAGAAGACATTGAGTATATGGCAAAGCTCGCGGAGATTAAAGTCCAGAAGTTTGAAGGCACTTCTTGGGACCTAGGTGAGGTTGTGGGTAAACCATTCATGGTTTCTGCCATAGCAATTATCAAGCCCGGTAACTCAAAGATTCTGAAGATGGTCTGAGGCGAGTCATTTGGGCCGAGTAAAGCTCTCTATGGAGGACATGGCGTTAATCGCCAAATTCGAGCAAATAACAGGTGCCGCAGCTATTGATGTGATTCGAGATGATGAGGGAGAGCGAATAATTGTCGTTGTTCGTCCGAAACAACTTGGTAAGGCCATTGGTCGCGGTGGAGTCAATGTAAAAGCAGCATCAGAGGCCTTTGGTCGTCCAGTTGATGTTGTCGAGATGGCTGAAACTCCTGAGGCCTTTGTCACGAGTGCCCTTGCTCCTGCTCGTGTTGAGAGTGTAAAAATCATAGAGCACCGTGATGGTACTAAGGTGGCATCAGTAACAGTCAATAATGAGGATCGTGGAATCGCCATTGGACGAGACGGCCGAAATGTTGCTAGGGCACGTATTCTTGTACGCCGTCACTTCGATCTGAACAACGTAGTGATTGCCTGAGATATTCCGGAATCGTTCTTTTCATAAGCCTTTTAAGGTTACAACTGGCCGAAGCCGACAACCACCAACCAGAGCGCACCATGAATGGTACATCTAAGAGGTAATTCATCTTGACAGGTTCAAAATCCCCATTGGGCGAATTTGCAGCCCGACCGCTTCTCCGAAAGAGGAAGAAGTTCCGCTGGAAGAAGCCCTCCTACAAAAGACGAGTCCTCAAACTCAAGAGGAAGACTGACCCCCTAGAAGGTGCTCCACAAGCCAGAGGCATCGTACTAGAGAAGGTTGGTATCGAGTCAAAACAGCCAAACTCTGCTATTCGAAAGGCTGTAAGGATTCAACTCTCAAAGAACGGAAAACAGATCACAGCGTTCATACCTGGGGATGGTGGCCTGAAATATATAGATGAACACGACTCTGTTGTTGTTGAGGGTATTGGTGGTGCTCAGGGTGGTCCCATTGGTGACTTGCCTGGTGTGTCTTGGAAGGTCGTAAAAGTAAATGGCGTTTCTCTAGAGTCTTTGATTTATGGCAAGAAGGAGAAGCCAATCAGATAGGTGGAAAGAATGTCTGACGAAGAAACCATTGAACCAGTCGTTGAGGAAACCCCTCCTCATGAACCACCTGAACTTCTTTTGTTTGGTAAGTGGGACTCAACTGATGTACAAATCAATGATGTTGGTCTTGCAAGGTACATCTCTTTGAAACCAGTTCTGATTCCTCATACATCCGGTAGACATGCTCACAAGAGGTTTCACAAGTCCAATGTTCCCATTGTCGAGCGATTCGCAAACAAGATGCTTAATGCCGGTCGTAGGAAGGACAAAAAGACACGGACTGGGAGAGGTGCTGGTAAGAAGCTACGAGCAATCTCTACACTCAAACGTGCTTTTGAAATCATCAACTACAGGACTGGTCTAAATCCAGTTCAGGTTCTTGTCACAGCAATTGAGCATGCCGCCCCTGCTGAGGAAACAACCCGAATTTCTTACGGTGGTATGGCTTATCCTCGTTCTGTAGACGTTTCACCACAGAGAAGAATTGACCTAGCCCTAAGATATCTCTCGGTTGGAGCTGTCCGTTCAGCGCACAAGAACGCCAAGTCCATCGAAGAATGCTTGGTAGATGAGCTTCTTCTGGCATACAAGAATGACCCTGGCAGCTTTGCCATTGCTAGGAAGGAAGAGCGTGAGCGAGTAGCTCGTTCTGCAAGATAATCCAACAATCTGACCCACATGAGAGATCCGTGTGCAGGTTCTCTATTTCCTACCTCTTCAGTTCAGCTTATCAGCGGGTAGTATTTTTGAATGAAGATAGAGGCGCAAAGAATGAACAGGACTTATTTGGCTTATCTGGCCATCATCATTGTTACAGTCCTGTGGGCTTCATCTCTGATATTTGCGAAAATAGTCTTCTCAGAATTAGGTCCCATAGTCTTTGTGGGTCTAAGATACACAATAGCCTGTCCATTCCTTTTAGTAATGACCCTCCAATACAGGAAACGACAGACAGTCAATGATGTAAAACATAACTGGAAGATTCTCTTGGTTACGGGACTGAGTGGGCCTTTCATCTCTCAGACTCTACAGTACATAGGTCTAGAGATTACCACTGCAAGCGATGCTCTTCTTCTGTTGAATTTGACACCAATCTTTGCAGTCTTACTTGCCTCTCCTGTGTTAAACGAGAGGATCACTATTGAGAAAGTAGTTGGCGTAATTCTTGCGACAATTGGTGCGATGCTCATTGTCATGAACAATAGTCCTGAACCAGCCACTGTTGATTTCTGGCGAGTTTTAGGAGACCTCATTGTCATTGTATCTACATTCTTCTTTGCAGTCAATGGAATCGCAGGTAAGATTTCTATAAAGTCCATTGACGCAGTGTCAACATCATTCTATAGTATGCTATTTGCAGTTCCCTTCATTTGGATCTCAGCGACTTTACTGGATGATATCACAGTCTTGCTGACCATGAGTCTAGAAACTTGGCTGATCATATTGTGGGTTGCAATTATGAACACTGTGATAGCCTTCGTTCTTTACTACGAATCAATGAAGGAAATCGAAGCCTCGTTGGTCCAAATTATGTTGAATCTGATTGCAGTGTGGGGAGTTCTGATGTCAATTCTTGTCCTAAGTGAAACAGTTACCTATCTCCAGATTCTTGGAGGCGCTATAACTGTCATCGGTGTAGTCATAGCTCAGATGACTCAGGCTCGTCGGAAAGCCAATGAACATTCTCTATAAGGAACGCTGCTCTCCACTACGATGTGAGAAAAATGAGTCGAAAAGATGTCGTAAAAACGCTAATCCTCGTCTTTGGTACCATCTTATTGATTCTCACAGCTTTTGAGTACCTAATCCAAGTGTTTTCAATTGTCATTAATCCTGTTCTGTCCTATGGGATCCAAAGTTTCTACTTACTATCAATTCTGGTCTTCCTAATTCTATTAGTCATCTTTCTAAATCCTGAACCTCCCAAAAAGAATATGACATAGTATAAGGTCTGTTCTTTAGAGAGGTCTACACTATGCCAAAGGAACTCAAAGTAGGTACTGCTATAGCAAAAAGAGGAGAACTTCAGAAGGGAATTATAAAGGGAATTGAACTGAATACGACAACCAGTATTGACATCCCGGTCCTTGTAATGAATGGAGCCAACGACGGACCAACTATGCTCATGGTATCTACACAGCACGGTATTGAAATCCAAGGTATTGAGGTCATTCATAAAATCATGAGGGAAAAAGTGAATCCAAAGAAACTCCGAGGAGCGATAATCGGAATTCCTGTCGAGAATCCCCTAGCCTTCATGCATCATCAATACTTGTCCTGGATTGACAATCAGGACTTAGGTGGAGGAGGCAGTGCTAGCCCTCTAACAGCTGACAAACCAGATGGCACAGCGACAGAACGATTGGCGTACATACTCTGGCAGGAAGCATGGAGTAAAGCCGACATGGTCCTCAATATGCACACCAATGTACGACCAGACTCACTCTTCTTTACTGAAATCAATATTGGTAACCCGGAAACGAAGGATAAACTTGAGAAGATGGCCAAAGCCTTTGGAGTGACTAATGTTGTTGAAAATATCCCAGTAGCTGATGACGCTCCAGACACACTTGCCAATCTTGCAGTGAAGAACGGTGTTCCAGATATCCTCATCGAATTCATTGATGGTCGTTGGATCTCTAAACCATCCACTACTGTTGGAGTTCGAGGAGTTCTTAATATCATGAAAGCCTTTGACATGATAGATGGAGAAATCGAACCTCAGGAGGGAATTCCAATCATATCTGGGACCTGTATAGCTCATGGAATTGTTCGAGCAAATCGAGGAGGCCTCATCCGATTTCTGAAGACACCTGGTGACTTCATGAAGAAAGGTGAAGTGTTTGCTGAAATCTATGATCTCTGGGGCGATGTCCTAGAGAGGGTAGAGTGTCCTGTTGATGGATACATCTGGGCATATCCCTGTGGTGACATTCTTGGCACTCCTGGAAGCCTCCAAGCCGTTCAGACAGGTGCTAATATAGCATATGTCTTCACTTCGGATCAACAATGAACTTCTAGTAAAATCATCCGCAGATTTTTCTTGGAAACGGCCACGTCGAAACCATTTTGTGAGTAAGTACACCGTATTTCGTGAATGATTATGATGAACAAAATCCTGATCGTCTATGGAACACGATATGGATCCACCGCAGAAGTGGTCCAAGATATGAGCAACACAGCCAGAAAACTCGGGGTTCAAGTTGATGTTGTTAATCTTGAGAAAGGAACTCCCTTTCCTAACCCTGAGGGATATGACCTGGTAATAATCGGGAGTGGTATCCGCATGGGA
>JBHLPA010000030.1:0-13006 GCA_048939935.1 Promethearchaeota archaeon
CTTGTGTCGTCTGAATTTTCTAAGTATGCAACCCCAAGGATGGTGACTCTTGCTCCTTCAATCCTCACCCCCTTTTTCATAAGAGCATCTTGAATGAGGTTTGCCATGTGGATGGGCATGAAATTATTGATCTCTCGCGCAAGAGAGATGAACTTTGCTTCCACCTTCTGCGATCCATACTCATTGAGTCCATGACGTAGGAGCCAAGTGTCCTTTGGTAAACAGTGGCCGCCAACACCCGCACCTGGGATATGCATCATCCTGCTGTCCAGCTGATTTACAATCTCAATGACCTCATAGACATTAACTCCAAGACTCTCGCAGACCAGTGCCATCTCATTAGCAAAAGCGATATTCACATCTCTGAAAGCATTCTCTATTGTCTTAGAGACCTCTGCAGTGAGAACATCTGTCGAATGCACTTTTGCTTTCACAATTTTGGAGTAGAGATCCACAGCTCGTTTCCCTCCCTCTGGCGTGATCGAACCTACAATTCTTGGAAGGTGTACGATGTTGTGAATTAGTTTACCTGGCATAACACGTTCATATGCAAAGGCAAGATGGAAATCCTCTCCCGCTTTGAGACCAGATTGTTCTTCGATAATCTTTTGGACGACATTATGAGTAGTCCCAGGAGCAACGGTGGATTCAACAATTACAAGTGTACCTTTCTTTATCCGCTCACCGATTTGTTTGCTGACCTCTTTCAAGGAGTCATAGTGAGGAACATGGTTCTCGTCTGTTGGAGTTTGAACATCAATCAGGATGACATCAGAATCCTTCAAGACGTCCACATCATCAGTAGCTTTGAAACTTCCTTTGGCTACAACCTTGGCTATCAATTCATCAAGCCCTGGCTCATCACCCTCAAAGGGCGACTTTCCAGCATTGAGGTGCTCGATTTTCCATCCAGACCTCTTTGACCGCCTTTGAAGTCCGGTTACGAGGAAACCAGGCACATCTGCCAATAATGCTGCACATGGAATTCCAACATAACCCATACCAATGACTGTTATTTTTGTGACCATAAAATCACACACTTATATTGCGACCTTCAAGTGGGTCAGCTTGGAACCAAACTGTTTCGGTAAAAAGGGTTGTTCTCGAACAAGGAAGGAAACCAAACCAACAATATGAACTGACACTTCCATGACCCAAAGCAAGATACTACAGCCTGGCAATCCTCAGTTGTGTAGACAGTCTGAAATAGTAGCAAAAATAAAGGGAACCGAAAACGCTATCCTCATATGGTCTTTCAACTTTGGAGATACATAGTGAGAGAGGATAGTCCATGAGGTACTTGCGAATCTTAGTAGTGCTCATTATCATAGGAGCTGTTGGAATCCTTGCTGGAGGCGCAGCCTATGGCTGGTGGTTAGGTCAGGTCATCCATATCACTCTATTCAATGCTAAAGCTGATGTTGGATTTTGGGAGACTTGGACTCTGCAAAATAACGTATTCACTGCATCACTCATCTTGGCTATACTAAGCAGTTTGTTGACACTTTGGACACGTTCCACATCTTTGTCCTTCATTTCAGCACTCTCTCAGACAGGTTCACACCTGAAGAAATTGGATATCCGAACAGGTATCCTGTGGAGACTGATTCAGCTTGGAGGATTCTTTCTCTATTATGTTTCAATTGGAGGTTATTCTCTCACTGGTCAGAATGTCGCATTCCTGATGATGCTCATGGGTGATGGATCAATTTCCATAACTCCCGGAGAACTTACTACAATGTTTGCACTTCCCTTTTACCCGGGGACTTCCGCAGCATCCATACAGAGTCTAATTCCTGCTATGGAAGCGTATCAGCTCTATGTGGGGCTTATCTCCACGGTACTTGTGGTCACAGCAGCTAGACTGGTCCTCAGCATTATAACTGACCTTATGCTTCAGCGGAGAGACATCTTTGTCGTAATCTCCAAAGGACTCATTGTGGTTTCATTGGCTCTGGTTCTGGAGATCCTTAGTGTACCCACCTGGACTGTGAATGCTGGTACATGGATGAGTTATCTCGCATTAATCATTGCCCTTGGTGCCAGTATTGTGGGTTCTTTTGTCTTCATGGCTGTACGGGTCCGCTCCGGGGATGCTCGTCAGCGATTAAAGAGTAAAATAGCTTCTCTTGAGGGTGACCTTGCGCGATTACAGGGTGAGCTTCTCTCACTTCGTCAAGAGTATGAAGCAGGTGCCATTAGTGCTGAAGACTATCGAAAACGAGTGAACTTGCTCATGCAAGACCGCGTGAACATAGCAAACGAACTTCGAAGACTGAAGATAGAACGACTTATTCCAATGGGTGGGTCTCGTAGGTCTTTCTTGGGAATATCAATTTTCTTGATTGCCATAGTGATCATGCTTCCCATTATCCAAGGTTTCTATTATGGAATTCAGATGAATGGGGACCGTTACATTGACTGGAAGTTCAATCTGGAAACCCGCAAAGAGATAGACATTACGAATTGGGCCGCGGGTTTAGAAAACTTTCAGGAAAAACCCATTTCCGCTTTGACCACGAATGCAACTCCTGAGAGTGAGGTTGAAACTCTCACTACTGTACGCCAATGGGACCAAACGGCGAGTTATTTGCGAATGCGGAATCAAATAGGTACGAATTGGATGCAACTTGCAGATTCAGATATTGTACTGTTAAAGAACCATGAATACTGGATTGCGCCACTCACTTTCGATACAACCGCGACATGGACCAGCTTCATCAATCAACACATCCTCTACACTCATACAGAAGGAATCCTCGTATTGGACGCATTTAGTGGCGAGCTGATTCAGGGTGACAATTTCATTTCCCTGTTCAATCGGACTAAGGATGTCAACTTCTACTATGGTGAGGGCAGAGGATTCAGTGATGTCGTTTTTGTCAATGTACCAAACCTCGCGGAGGTTGGCAATGTGACCTTTTCAGGTACTCCTGACTATACCTTGCGCGGATTTGAATCGTTCTTCTACATCCTCACTATGGGACCAGAGGGTTGGTCGTATCTCGGTAGAGACATGGACATGTTGGTCGAACGAGATGTGTTGTCGCGGGTTCAATCTATCATGCTACAGGGTCTGACTGTCGATCAAGATCCATACATCGTTGTTGATCCTAGCGGAAACATCTACTATGCTGTTTCCATATTCATAGATTACCCTCTGTCCACTAGGTATGCACACGAGAACTACATGCGATTCATGGGTGTTTGTCTAGTAGACATAGAAAGTGGTGAAATGGGCTTTTATTCTGCACCACATTCCGATCAAGGTACATTCCTTGATATCACCTACAGGAACTACTATGACTGGCAGGATACACCAGACTGGCTCCAGTCGCAATTGAAGTGGCCTGAAGACCTCTATGAACGGCAACTAGAGGTGGCTTACATCTACCATGTCACCAAAGGTGAACAGTGGAGTACTGGTGTTGACTTCCATCAGAGTCCTGAAGACTCTGACGCAAGATATGTCATCATGACAATTGAAGGCGAAGAGCGATTCGTTGCTTATCACAACGCTGAGTTTCGAGATTCAACTGCGCATAACTTGGCTGGTATCTATATCATGGGCTGCGGAGACACGTACTTTGGGAATTTCACATTCTATAAGGCTGGTGAGGATGGATACTCCGACTGGTTAGGTCCAAATGCTGCTGTACAGGCGTTTGAAACCAATGATATCGTGAGAACGCAATTGCAGCTCTGGGGTGACCATCGCTATGGAAACAGGTTACTTTACCATCTCGGTGGTGACCTGTTCTTCGTGATCCCAGTCTTTTTGGAGGTAGAAACCTCGACAAACCGAGTCATCCAAAAGCTTGGTGGGGTCGGTCTTGTTGATGTTCAGACGGGAGAACGGGTAGAACTGGGTGAGAGTGTAGTTGAAGCTTATTACAAGATGTTTGGACTCTTGAACCAGACAATTGTGGAAGAAGGGGCTGTTGGATTTGAGTCCGTTGCCTTCAATCCAATCACAATAGATTCAGGAGAGTTCTCAAGTCTTGTGACGCAGATGCGAAACAACGACAATATTACTCACCATCTCTACCTAGACATCGTAGTTTCCGACACTAGTGATTTCATTGTGTATTGGCATGGCTCTGTGATTAATGCAACTGTATATCCTGGGGCTAACCAGACCTTTACAATGGATATTGGCAATGTTGGGGCTGGGGACTTCTACGGAACCACACCATTAGTGACAGCGCATCTGCCAGATGGCATTGTCCTAGCGCAATATCTTGTACAAGTGATACTACGTACAGAAGATGGGATTGTGGATCAGATCAATTTGCTCTTGACTGTCACCTAGCAAGGTACCATGCAACTGTCTGTTCAAGACCTTCCTGAAAGGAGACCTTCGGAGAGAATCCTAGAACTTCGGAGGTCTTCTCCATACTTCCTAAACTATCTCTCACATCACCCTCACGAGCATCTCTATGGACTATCCTCGATGTTGAATTAGGGATATGGTCCTTTATCAGATGGGCGAGGTCCAAGATGTCAATGGACCTGGGTCCAGATAGGTTCATGATAGGGCTTGCATTGCTCTCAATTAGACCCCCAAGATAGGTGGCTCGAACAACATCTTCGACATGAATGAAACTCCTAGTTTGCTTTCCATCACCATCTATGGTTATGTCTTGGTTCTGAATTGCTTGGTTGATGAAGATTGAAATGACTCCACTGTATTCAGAATACTCCTGTCGTGGACCATAAACGTTGAAGTACCGAAAGATGGTTGGGGCTATCCCATAGAGGGGCTTATACGACAGGCAATCCATTTCAGCAGCAACCTTTGACTTTGCATACGGACTCAATGGATTAAGTGGGTTTTTTTCTTGTATGGGAAGTGTGGGTGGGTCTCCATACACTGCTGCACTTGAGCTGAAGACAAACCGTTTGGCTCCCCATCTTCGAGCCAATTCCAGCATATTGCGTGTTCCATTTACATTCACATTATAGACAACTTGCGGATTCTCAATTGAGAACTTTACTGATGAAATAGCTGCCAGGTGATATACTATGCTCACAGGTCTGTTCACAATATTCCTCAGCCGTTCGTCACAGACATCCATCTCTATAAACTTGAATTCACTATTCTTCATTGCATCAGACAGATTCTCCAGCTTTCCAGTTCTTAGATTATCAACTCCAACAACTGAGTATCCTTCTCTCAACAAAAGGTCGACTAGATGGCTCCCTATGAATCCCGCCGCTCCTGAAACAACTAGACACTCCTTGGTCATATTAGTAGATTCGAATTCTCTCTCTGATAAATAGTACTGCAAAGTGATATAACGTACCAACACGGAACGACTTTTTGAATCCCATGTACTTTGTCTACATCATTGAAACAGAGGATGGTACCTACTACACAGGAATGACCAATGATGTTGCACGACGTTTTCAAGAACATCTCTCTGGTGCATCTCGGTCTGCCGCTTATCTCAAAATGCATAAACCAGAGTATGTTGTCTACTTAGCTGAATGTCGGACACGCGGAGATGCCATGCGTCTTGAATGTCAGCTCAAGAAGGACTACAATTTCAAAATGGAATGCATAGGTCCACGGCGTGACATTCGAGAGGTTATTGACACAGAACTCAGCTATCGTTGATGTTTCTCTCGAAGCTTTCTTATCGGGAGTGAGCTATCCGAATCACGGTTGACGCTGATGACAGAGGTAGTTCTTGCTATTGACTCTGGGACAACCGGAGTCAGATCAATGTTCTTTGACAAGAGTGGAAATGTCTTAGGTCATGCATATTCAGAATTTGACAGCTACTATCCCCGCCCTTCATGGGTGGAACAGGATGCAGAGAGTTGGTGGGCCAAGTCGTGTGAAACAATCAGACATGCACTCTCAGAGAGTAGTTTGTCGCCAGAACAGGTCATCGGGATTAGTGTAACAAATCAGCGGGAAACAATAGTCCCCGTGGATGAGGGTGGTAGACCGCTCAGAAAAGCGATTGTTTGGCAAGACCGAAGAACGGTCCCTCAGTGCAAATGGATTGAGAAGGAGGTTTCTCAAGATGTAGTCTATTCAACCACCGGGCTCACTGTTGATCCATACTTCTCTGCTCCTAAGATTCTCTGGGTAAAAGAGCATGAAGAGTCGATCTTCAAGAAGACTCACAAATTCCTTTTAGTTCATGATTACATCATTTATAGACTCTCTGAGGAATATATCACAGATTTCTCAAATGCAAGTAGAACTATGCTCTTTGATGTCCGACAGGCAAATTGGTCTGAGAGGCTCCTTCAAAGATTTGACATTCCGTTGGATAAACTCCCAGATACAGTAGAATCTGGTACTAAGATTGGGGAACTTACATCACGTGCATCGAAAGAGACCGGACTAAATGAAGGGACTCCCATCGTGACTGGAGGTGGAGACCAACAGTGTGCTGCACTTGGTGTTGGTGTTGTAAAAGAAGGTAGACTAAAGTCCACCACAGGGACCGGCACGTTCCTTCTCGCTTATTCGAAGACTGTTCGCTTGGACCCTGGTCTCAGGGTGCTCTGCAGCCGTCATGTTGTTCCTAATGCCTTTGTTGTAGAGGCAAGCATGTTCACAACAGGATCCGCTCTAAAGTGGTTTAGAGACAATCTGGGGAGTGAAGAGCGGAAGATTGCAGACAATCGCGGTATAGACCCGTACGATGTCCTGACCGAAGAAGCAGAAAAGGTTCCTGCTGGCGCAGAGGGTGTCATTCACATACCTCACTTTGTAGGTGCCGGTGCGCCTAATTGGAATCCCCACTCACGAGGTATCTTCGCTGGTCTTGCTCTTGGTCATACCCGTGCTCACATCATCCGAGCAATTCTGGAGGGAGTCTCCTACGAGATAAGAACCAATATTGAGGTGATGCGAGAACTCGGTCTACCATCAAAGGAGATTCGGGTGACTGGAGGTGCTGCGAGGAGTGAGACTTGGATGCAGATACAATCCAACGTCCTTCGGATGCCCGTGATCAGAACTCAGATGGAAGAAGCAACTGCTGTGGGTGCGGCTATCCTTGCCTGCAAGGGAATTGGGGTATTCAAGTCGGTGGCTCAAGCTGCTGAAGAGATGGTCAAGACACTCCCCCCATTATCTCCAACAAAGGAAACTCTGGATGTGTATCAGAAAGGGTACATGAAGTTCAAGGAGTTGTACTCAGCAATATCCGACTTGCGACTTGATGAAGCCTAGTCTGCATAGACTGCAATCTTGTTCCCCTTGTCAAGAACAAGTATTTTCACATCGGGACTGTCTTTTATCCACTCATCAATGACTGCCTGAGGGTCTTGAACTGGTTCGAGATGTACGGCTTGTACCGTTTTATCATCAAGTTTTGAATATAATCTGACACGTTGGACCCTCTTCATGAGTTCAGCAAACTTGTACGCCTTGTGTTCGTAAAGGTGATACTCCCCACTTATTGAACCGATCACCTCATCAATGGGTGCCGTGAGTTTGTTGTAGAAATTCTCTACTGCTTTCTCAGGTGCTATACCGTCCCTACACTCTGCCATGACGAGGATTTCCCCACCATCAATCACTGCATTCTTTGTCAGTTCTATGGCTCTTTGTGCATGATAGAGGCTCTTATCCTGAGGATAACCTCCTGGAGAAACGATGATCCGCTCCTGTGGTTTTACAGTGAAGCTTGATGTTTCGTCTAGAAGTTCCATACCCCGTGCTGTCACCGGTTCATGATCTCCTGCATCCGCCCAGACCAGTTTCCTGTCGCTAGTGACTATAGCTATAAGGAATATCTTGGCCTCACGAGTAATAATCTCCATTGCTTCTCTCATGTCATCTGCCAGTGGATTATCCTGTCTCGTTGAATCAGGATGGAATGGATGGATACCGAAGGTCGATCTTGGATTCAGAGCAAGTGAATGGTTTGCTTCGATTGTCTTGAAAGCACAGACTCCAGGAAGGAAGTTCTTCACAACATTAGAATAACCTGCGAAATAATGCGCCTTCATATCTGAGAGACTAACATACACATCATGACCTGCAGCTGCAGCGTCAATAATGACTGGAGTCCCTCTTGAAGTCTTTCCCAAATCCACCATATCTGGAGACTGACAGTCATGTATCATCACATCATACTTGGCTATTTTCGCGTCATCTGCCGCACGTCTAATCATATCAACAATAGCGAGATTCTCAGGATGGTTTACCTCATGTGATCCAGTCGTGATTATGAACTGCACCATGTTCGCATCTTTGAGGTGTGGTACAACGGCTGAAATCATCTCCCAATGAGGTACGTCGCGAGTGTGATCCTCTATCAATACGCATACGCTTTTGCCCTTGGATATGTCTGAGAGAAGGGGTCCATGTGGATTGTCCAGTACCTTCTCTATTCCTCCTTGAACATCTGATGTTGCCTTAGCTGGTTTTGGCTTAATAACTCCGGCGAGGTTCTTGTCAGGAATCTCAAGTTTGACTTTCCCATCACCATAGGTCACATGAACTTCCAATGTTTTACCTCACCTACCAACGCGAGGAACTCTCAGAAAAACATTCACCATGCTGCACTCCACCAAAACAGATATTGCAAATGATATGGGTGAAAACAATATGAACAAGTCAAACAATAATGACACAACTTCCGACGCAGGAATGGCAAATATGGGTAAATGGCTAGCTGTATCATCGGAGCTTCCCTGTGCAGTGATCGCATTGCTCCTGGTTGGTCAGATTGTTGGAAATTCTATAGCCGGACCATCCGGTGCCACATGGGGCGCACTTCTCGGGGCTTTGTTTGGCTTTATGTTTGGAGTGTACAGTGTATTTGTTACTATCAGATATTTTGATAGGCTTGAAATGACGACAAAGTCTACGACTACCTATATGCCACCAATGGATGAGATTCTAGAAGATGTTACCTTTGACCTAGACTCCACTACTTCTGACGATAGTGATGTTGAATGATCAGTTACTCACTCAAGGAACTCAGAGTCGTCAGCATCTAGGACTTCGATAATCACCCTTGTTGCGTATCTACCTACACCAGCAATTATCATCTGTATGAGCAATGCAATGAAGAATGCTCCCAGACCAATTCCAAAGAGCCTGAGTAATAGTGATGTGGCAGCCCATGGGGCAAGATAATACAGGTCTACTAGATACCAGATATAGATCCCTGTAATTGTCATCAAGACAACCAAAAGAGCAAAGGCAGACACAACCAATCTAACTCGAGGGGTACTCATCTTGACCTCTTCCATACCCGGTCCGACAACTGCATCCCCAATCCTTCTTGAGAATCTGATGAATACGCTCATTGCAGCTAGAAACACAAGCAATGCAATGATACTGGTTACCAGAAGTACTAGTATCTTCAGCTCACTATTCAAGTTGAGGAACTCGTCTGCAATATAATATGCTGACAAGGTTCCGATCATCAGAATTACAGACACAATCTGTATGACGAAAGTTATAGTTGCAGAGCTTCTGAAAAGACTTCCAAGATTGATATAATCCTCACGAGGCGCCGTCATATTGACCAACAAAACCGATGTGGATTGCTAGTTATTTGAATTCTTCTACTCTTTATTCGTGAAACCTCCCGTTCGTCAAGCTTATATCGTGCATCACTTGTCTGTCGGTAGTCCTCATCAGATTGTGAGAGTAGAGAATTCATGATGGCCTTTAAATCTGCAAACGAATATGGCTTTGTCAATGCGAGAATACGCGGAATGAAGTCCCGTTTTCTCACAGTTGGCACCTATGAGAGCCTTCTTTCAGCTAGCAGCTACGAGGACTTCATCAAGATTCTCTCTGGGACATATTTTGGCCAAATAATTAGTAGAGATTCCTCTACCGGTAGACCTGGACCTGAGGAACTTGCATTAATTTTGTCCCGGGACTTTGCCAGCGTGAGTACTAACTTGTCACGTTCACTTACAGGAAAGATTCGTGAGTTCACGAACACATACCTGGAGATGTTCATGACCGAGAGTGTCAAATCGATAATTCGGGGTATTCATGTTGGACTTGAAAAGGATGAGATTCTACGTTTTGCTGTACCGCAGGATCCAGAACAGGAAGCTCTTTTTGAGAGCTTAGTGGATTCTGGTTCAATCAGCAAACTGATAGATCTCCTTCCTCAATGGGATCTCAGAGTAGCACTCTTGACTAAACTTCCAGCCTATGAAGAGTTCAACTCTCCGGCTCCGCTCGAAGTGGCCATTGAAGAATGGCATATCAAGAGAGTACTAGATGCGCTCAAGGACTTCTCCAATGAAGAAGCAAAACGAATCCTGGACATTATCGAGGCACGAGTCATTCTGCGTAATGTGCTGACTGCCCTCCGAGCCTCTATTCTCCAGCTAGATTCACGTGCTTTAGAGTTATCTCTGATACGCTTTTCAAAAGCGCGCGAGTTCACTGAATCTCTCAAGAATGTGAACACTTGGCGAGATGTGATTTCAAAAATGGATAACACACGCTTTGGTCAGTTTGGTGGGAGGATCGCAAGGCTCTATGAAGAGACTGACGATCTCTCAGATGTTGAGCTTGCGATTGAAGATTTCATTGCTCAAAGAGTTAAACAACAAATGACGGCATATCCTTTTCACTTAGGAACAATCATCGGGTTCTTCTCGCTCAAGGCCTATGAGATGCGTAACATCCGCTCTATTGCGGTTGGGATTGAACGAGGACAGTCCGCCGAAAATATAAGGAAAATGATTACAATCTGGTGAGATGTGGAGGAAACGATCACATGAAAATTGACAATCGAATCAAGTTCCTTGCCATGATGATGATGGGTGTTGTAATGCTCACCCTTGCAGTATTTGCGATTGCCATGGCTGATGCTTCGACGGTTCTGAAGGCGCTAGGTGTGCCGGTGAACAGTGGGTTTGTGCCTGCGCAAATAGGCGATGGAGATGGATGGGCCATTCTTGGTCTTGGAATTGGTGCAGGATTCGCCCTAGGTTTGGCCGGTATTGGTGCTGGACTTGGAATGGGTACAGCTTCTGCAGCAGCGCTCGGAGCCATCACAGAGAAACCAGAAACTTTCGGAAAGAGTATTCTATACGTGGTATTCATTGAGGCTGTAGCTATCTACGGTTTCGTTATTGCATTCCTTCTTGTAGGATACATTCCTCAATTGATGGGTGGTTAGTAAGACTTGGAGAAACTAGTAGAGGTGATCTTCCTCCCTCTACTCTTTCTTTTCTTTAGTACCGAATAGGGTTGATGAGATAGTATCCCGTACCTCACCCTCCAAACGTTCAAGTCTCGATTCGAAGGTGTTGTCGACCCATCTTGTGGACTCCTTATTGCGAACTATGACTCCGCCCGTGGCACGTACTTGTTCCTTTGAAATGCTTAGTTTTGTTTTCCGGCCTGTTGACTTAGCCACAGCTGCTTCCACTGTTTTAAGATCAATATTGGATGAATGTCCTTTTGGTGCAACAATCTCCAGTTCACTCTCATCGAGTGCTGTTGCAGCGTCAACAATCAGTGTTTCCAGAATTTTTTCATAGTCTTTCTTCTTGACAACATCATCAAGATGTTTCCTGGCAGAGGCCATGACATCTTCAATTAGGTTCTCTTTAGCCTCAAGGAGCTTATATTTTGCTTGTAGTTTAGCACTTGCTTCATATCTTGAAACCTCTGCATTAGACTCAATCTCAGCCTTTCCTGTTATAGATGCAGTGAGTTCCTTAGCTTTTGCCCGTGCTTCATCGAGCTTCTCCTTCTTTTGTGACTCTGCCTCTGAGAGAATCTCTTTCTCCTTCTCTGAGGTCTTTGAGTTGATAATCTCAATGATATTTTCCATGCCACTCATGATATCATGCCTCCCCCAACAGAATTTTCACAACTGCTTTGTAAGCGTCATCCTGCTTTTTCTTGGCTGAATCTTGCATCTTTTTAATCGTCTTCTCAGTTTCCTTGAAAACCGACGATTCGATCTCTGCTTTTCTACCCTCAATCTCACTGAGCATTCTAGTAGCAGAATCTTTTGCTTCTCTCTGGGCTACCTCTATAATCGCTTTAGCTTCATCATCAGCATCTTCGCGAATTTTACGAGCCTTCTTATGAGCGGCGTCTATTCTTTTCTGAGCTGCTACTTCAGTCTCATGAATCTTGTCGATTTCATCGTGTGCTGCACACATGACCATTCCTCTAAGTACACGATAGTGATTCATGTCGAATAGTTCTCCCCTTTAAAGATTGACCTCCATCATAAAGGACTTACCCCGTAAAGGTTATTTGGGGCATGGGAAGCATCTCGTACTTACGTAGTTCGGATTTGTACGTTATTAGATGAAGTAAATCCGAGCTTGTGCAAACGGAGATGACAGAATGGGTTTCATGAGTCCTAAGGAAATGGTTGTTGCCAAAGTTGTTTCCCATAGAGATTTCGAAAGGCAGGTTCTGCAATCGCTTCAAGAGTTCTCTCTCTTTGAATTCATTGATGTGCGACGACAAGCAGGGATTGTTGATGTGAAGCGGACTCGTGAGGAGGAAAATGCGCTATCCGCCTTTGAACGTTTGTCAAAGATTCTCGAATCTCTAGAACTCGATCCTGCCAGACGTACTGGTGTGTTTACTGAGGTCGATGACACAACTCTTGCAGCGACGCTTAATCTCGCATCAGAGGTCATCTCTGCGGTTGAAGAAGAAGTCCTTGATATTGACTCTAAATTGACGATTGCCCGTCTTGAGGTGGAACGTCAACGTGGAATCGCTGATGTCGCAGAGTCACTAGAACCACTTGGTATTGATCCAAGTCTGATTGGTACCACAGAGTTTACTTTCACTACCGCTGGAATTGTACCGTCAGGAAGAGAATCTGAGTTAAAATGGAGTATTGGCGAAGTCACTGAAGGTGCCTTCACAGTTGGTATGCGTTCTCTTGATAGAGGCGGATCCGTCTGTGTCATCACTGTTCCAATCGAATTGAAAGATGCTGTTGAACGAATTCTTTCAGCCCTGCAGTTTGAGCCTTTTACTATCCCTGAGGATTCCTCTGGTTTGCCCAAGGAG
>JBHLPA010000031.1:0-12909 GCA_048939935.1 Promethearchaeota archaeon
TAATATCACAGCGAGAATTGCACTAACAGCGCAAGCTCCGGCAGCTGAGAAGAGAAGAGTGTTGGGTGCCCATCCAAATTCAAGCAGAATAATACCAAGACCAAATCCACCCGCAAGTCCAGCCAAAGTCGATAAATCGTAATATCCCATTAATCTAGCTCTGTTGGTTTCCGACGAAGCATCAGCAACCATTGACAATGTGGATGTGACCTGTGATGCAGCTCCAAGTCCAAAGAGTACAGCCAATAGGTATGCAAGAAACTCGAATGTAGCAATTCCAAATAGGAACGCTGCAAAACCTGTCATCACCAAGCTTGCCACAAAGATTGGTTTTCTCCCAATCTTATCACTGTAAGATCCAAAGAATGAAACCGTGCTTAACTCTGCCACCGGATAGATTGCGAGAATTACTGCTACACCCCAACCTTGTAGAATGCCACTCATGTAGGCATCGCTTGAAATCACTGCTATTGTAACATAGAAGGAAGCTCGCATTATCAGAGTCACTAGATATAACATCATGAGAGTCAGGAAATGACCAGATTTTCTAAGTCCCATTCAATTGGTCTCCTTGTAATGTGGGTCTGGCCCATGCGTTAGCGTTTATAAGCTTGGTAGGTACAACAGTTGAAACATGGCAAGTAGTAAGATTCCTGAGGACATCGGTGTAACCGAGTTTGTCTATCTCTCTCTTTACAGGTTGCGTGTCTTGGATGATGATGAGAAAAAACAGTGGTTCAAAGCTTGGCGAGAGATACGGAATCATTTGCCTGATGGAATGAAGATAGTCGCTGAGGCCACTAGTGCTTTTGGAACAGAATACACAGGTTTTACCGTTTATGAGGGTCCACTTGAAAAGTTCAAGCAACTTGTAGACATGATTGAGGATCACTCTAGAGGATTTGTTGAGAAATCTCTGACCATAATTGGTACGAAGGGTCTCTCACTTCCGATTGCAGATTTTCAAAAAATCATAGATGGACGTCCAGTTGACTAAGAGGGTCGTTAGAGTGCCATACAAGTTTTCACGCAAAACTGCTGTCATTCTTATATTCACACTAGTTGCTGGAATTGTATTATACAATATCGCTCCTACAGAAATCGAACCTGGTCAGTATAGTCTAACCCTCGAGATTCATTCTACAGGCATTGACATATCGCGGACATTCAATGTTTCCTTCATCCATGGTGTATCTGACGATGATGTTGATTATCTCTTAAATGGAACTTCTACAAATGTGACTTTCATCGTTCCACAATCAGTAGCAATCACCCCTAACAATCCACTTAGAGCTACTCTAGAGGCAACTGGTGATAGCCTATCAGCCAATGAAATCATCGCTACGCTGACAAATGAAAATGGTTTCAATCTCACTCTTCGTCCAAACAGACAGTCTGGACAAATTTTCATTATTGAGTACCAACCTCTAGTGAATTCACAGGCTGCAGTGACGATTCTCGCAGTTGTAGCTATTCTCTGGTTTTCTGAAGGAATCAGCCTTGTAGCTACATCCCTACTCATACCTGTTTTAATAGTCCTTGCAGGTATTCAAAACCCTCAGACAGCCTTATCACCATTCTTTGATCCGGCAGTCGCACTTATTTTCGGTGGATTTCTGATAGGTCGAGCTCTTACTAAGTATGAACTAGACAAGCGACTGGCACTACTCATACTATCCAAAGGCGAAGGGTCAGGGTCAAGTTTGATTCTTACGGTCATGGGTGTTACAGCCTTCCTCTCAATGTGGATCAGTAACACCGCCTCAGCCGCAATTATGATTCCAATAGCTCTTGCGGTTATCAGTCGTATTCATAGTGCGGATGTACGAGACAAGTATGGCAAAGCACTGGTACTTGGAGTAGCATATGCTGCAACTCTCGGTGGTGTTGCTAGTCTTGTTGGTTCCCCACCTAATCCATTAGCTGCAACTTACATTAATTCCTTCTTAGGAGGTGACTTTTCATTCATGAATTGGCTTCCTTTTGGTCTTCCAGTAGTACTAATCATGCTTCCTTTGATTTGGCGATGGTTGATCTATCGCTTCAAACTACCTAAAGGCATTGAAGAGATGAGTGAACTCAAAGAGATATCATACAAGGAGTACTTGAAGCTCGGACCTATGCCAACCGAACAGAAACTAGTCGTTGTGGTTTTCATCTCAACTATTATACTCTGGTTTACAGAGAAATTGCCAGATTTCATTGCGAATGCGATTGGTTGGCCTGGTCATGGAATTTCTAGTGCAGTTGTCGCCTTGATGGGTGGGCTCTCACTCATGGTTCTTCGTCTTCTAGACGAAAAGGATGTTTCATCTGGTATTAGTTGGTCCTCTCTGCTGATTCTTGGGAGTGGTCTAGCACTTGGTGGAGCTATGATTGATACAGGATTATCTTCCTTCATTGCTCACCAGATGTCAGGTCTCGGGACATTTCCTTCATTTTTAGTGATTATCATAATTGGGGTCATAGCTGTTCTTGTCACGATGGTTGCTTCAAATACTGGAGCTGCAGTAATTCTAATTCCAATAGCCATACCACTCGCAACGGGTCTGGGTATTGATCCTCTCCTCATTGTAATGGTCATAGCGATAGCAGTATCAATGGACTTTGCATTGCCAACAGGTACGCCTCCATCAACAATCGCCTATAGTACGGGTAAGGTAGAGATGCGTGAAATGGTGACAACAGGACTATTCGTTGATTTGTTTGCAATATTAGTAGTTACAATCATTGCAGTCTGGCTATGGGGTTTCTTTGGATTAGTCCTGCTCTGACAGCTTTAGTGCATCTATGGAATTCACGAAGGGTTTAAATCGCTCTATCAAACGAAGCACAACAAGGTTGCAAGAAATGAGTTGGGTTGCTACGATAATCGAAGGAAAACCTGATGAGTCTGCTCATGCGAAGCTCATCAAGTACGGAATAGGAACTCATCCAGGTCCAAGAATCAAATTGACTCTGAGTAAGACAAGTATAAAGTTCAAGACTGATTTGGATTTGGAAAAGGACATACTCAAGGGTTATCTGATGGGTGCTCCTACAGGACCCCACAAGGTGAAGGGTAATCTGATCACTTATACTGACAATCGTGAAATGTATGAGTCTTTGATGATGCCTATTACCTGGAAGAAATCAAAGAAAATCATCTTCCAAGCTAAAATCAACGAGATTGCTCCGCTCAAAGATATCGATGCACTCTTTAAACTTGATGACCCAACAACGTTTTACCTCTTGTCGATGAATCCTAGAGATGGAACAAAACCCTGGAAAGTAGCGACAAAGACATCCTTCCCAAAGGGTGGTCCAAAAGAAGAGGATAAGGAGAAGGGTGAGAAGGACCCTGTCTTTTCCAAAGGCGCACTGGGCAACACTCCTGAGATATATGACTATGTTCTAGAAACATACATCCCTGATTTCAAGGATAAAATCACTCCAAAGACCAAGAATATCATGATTCGGAACAATATTGAAATTCTCGATATTGAGATTCCCAATGATCCTGGTTTAAGTACCTCTGAAAAACGACGTAAGGCTAAGAGACGTGGGAAGCTGATTCGTGAGATCACAATAGATGATAATGACTATTCACAAGAGTACGAGTTCTTTGTTTGAGTTCAAGACCGTGACGTTTAAATTCAATATGGACTGCGACCCCTACAATAACAGAAAAGGCGAAAAACATGCAAGGCTTAGAAGGTTATTACTTTCCAATCTCACTATTGTTCATCTTCTTGGGTATATTTGCAGCTGGCTGGTTGATTATTCATATTGAACACGGTCGCCACTTCTCAAAATTCAAGGTGGGTTCTGCATTGTTCCTTGCATCAATCTTCATAGGATTTGGAATTCACTTCTTACTGCTTTCGGGTGGTTTGTAAGAACTTTATTTTATTACCGGCATTCCACATTTTCGATTCATTATGAACGAAATATCGTTATTTAGCCACTTTCCGAACTAGTTTTGCTATCCTACAGTGGAGAGCATATCTTTCAGATAAGAGGAATCTTGACTTGTTGCTTGAACCCGACATCAAGAAACTAGCCGTTGAGAGTCGTGCGAGGCTGGTTCAAGAATTCGCAGAGAAGTACGCCAACTTCAGAGAGCGAGTAAGGCGAGTTCCAGAAGCTGATGCGCAGAAAATAGCTGAACAACTATCATGTCCTACAGAAATTGCAATGATTGCTTATCTCATTAATATGGATGGAATTATGGGTATCAAACAGGCTGTGAGTCTCCTTAGCTCCGAGCTTCAGAGAAGAGCCACAGTTGGTGAAGGTGTTCCAAATCTTCCAGGAAACATAATGGAGTTTGCACTTACTGAAGGTAGATGGATTTCACATATCTATGGTAGTTTTGTCAGACAGATTGAGCTTCAGATACGAGAACTAGCTAACTTAGAGGAAGCAATCGAAGACACCTACATTGAAGTTGAGAAGGCTCTCGCGGTTATAGCTGCAAGAACTAAAATGTCTGAGACAATAATTGCTCCTGTTGTCGATGAATGGTATAAAGACCATTCTAAAGCCACCAGTAAGGATGCGCTCATATTTTTTGGGCAAGCTATTACCAAATGGAATGTCAATACACTGAATGGTAAATTCATTCAGGTACGACGGAGAAACCAAGCTTTATTCAGAATACTCAGAGAGAGCCTTCTTACTGCTTCGGACTCCTACACTATGGATATGTCAATTGATAGAATTGACACTTTAATTGATGACTTAGGACAACCATTTGATGAGATGAACCTAAGAGCGGTTTCTCACTTCTTACTCCATATTGCCCCTCGTCCAGCCACTGGTCGCGGAGATCGGTCTCCATATGTGTCAATAGGCGTGGCTTCAACAAGAGGGAACAAAGCTGAACCGGACTTATCCTCTCCTTTTGATTTTCTTGAACGAGATGTAAAATTGGCGAAAAGACGTCAAGGGGAAGAGAGAGAGGAATATCTCAAGGAGAGAATCAATCGTGTCATGCGAGTCTTGAGGTATCAAGAGAGCACACCAGAAGAAAGCGTTGAGAAATGTCTAATTGAACTTGTTGACCGGTTTGCCATCAAAGACACCTCAATAGATGAAACAGTTGAGAATTCCAAGGTTGCTATTGCGAGTGTACCTGAAACAGAGAAAACAAAGATATCTGTTTCAATTGTATATGATTTTGTCACATCGAGTATATATGGAGTGGAGTTAGCATGAATGCAATTCAAACCCCACTCTACTGGCTAATTGAAATCGAGAGCTACAACTTTCAGGTAGGAGCTTTCAAGGATGCAGACTTGTCAGGAAAAGCTTTGATCATCTCAAATCAACTTTGGTCCATTGTTCGTGGATCCAAAGTCTATTCCATTCTCATTGGTCCTGGATTATTCAAAGGATTAGCAACAAGAGGTGGTATCCAAATAGATGTCCTCGAATACCTCTCTGCATTGATGTTTGATCCAACAATGCTGAGATTTGATGAGCCACTGCCACAAGTAGATATAGTCAATCCAGAGGTCATTGATCCACTTGGAGCAAGAAAACAGGAAGAGATTGTAACAGTCATCCGAAATCTTGTAATGGGGAAGGGACAAGTCCTTGCAGCTAATCCATTAGCAACAGTTCAGACAAAGGCAAGTGTTCCTCATACTGCCTATTATGAAGAGATTTTCCAACGTATCAATGTGTCTCATATATCAGGGATTCAACGCGCAAAGTTCATCCTCGGAGGGACAAATGGACCATTATACAAACCGTTTGTTGAATACTTTGATGCAAAGAAATTCTGGCGGAAAGAACAAACAAAGGTTCTAGCAACTCCCTTCCACAAATTTAGCAGTTTCATCGATATTGACGTAATGTCTGATTGGATGGTTGTTGAGAAGGCAGGAGTGGATTCTCAGACCGGAATAGAGGCTATTGGCGAGGAGTTCGAGCGGACTCTATCAATTGTTGAGAAAGAACACGATTCCTATATCTACGAGCTATGATACGACCGCAAGAGTCTTTGCTAGTGATTAGTGCATCACGGAAGAGGAACATCTGTTGGAAATCGCTGATGCAGACATTCAGAAGAGGCTCAAGAAGCCCTATACCTTGGTGTTCAGGGATGTCAAACAAGAGCTGACATCAAAAGTGGATGTCTTTTCTGATGTTCTGCGAGATCGCCAACGCTCATTGCTGAGTGGAATGGTTGAATACGGGCACAAACAGTCTGGTCTTCTAGAGATTAGGCGTTTCTGGTTTGTGAAATACAATAAACCAATCTTCTATCAGGAAAAAGAAGCTCACGACATCATTCGAAAGGCAAAGCACATTATCATCCCTAAAGAGCAGAAACCTCCCTTTCTCAAGGACCTCAAAGATTTACTATCAAGATTGAAAGCAGTTAAACCTCGTGTGGTCCCAACATGTCAACACTGTCTTCGTGATGATCGATTAACAGTCTTGACAAGACGTAACGCTGTTAAAATCACAGAAAATCAGGTCACTTGTACAAGCTGTGGTCAGGGAGACCTTCGGCTTGAGCTAAAGTCAATGGGTATTCATCTCTCCAAAGCTATGCTTAACCAATTAGAGCGACAAGTATCCAAGGTGAAGTCAGTTCCTCGACTTATTGATATGATGACTCCAGGATTTGATCCGACCTCTGAACCTGATTTGACTCTTGTGGACACTGTTGTGGCGAAAGATGTAGGAGCGACTCTCAAAATATCGCAACTTTCAGTTCCGATAAATTTCAAAGAGAAGCTAGTTTCAGAAGGCTTTGAAACATTGCTTCCAATTCAATCCCAGGTCATTGCTGCTGGACTCCTCAAAGATGTCAATATGCTGATTGTTTCATCCACCTCTTCGGGGAAAACATTACTGGGGGAAATTGCTGGCGTACCCAAAGCTATGCAAGGCAAGAAAATGATTTACATGTCACCCTTGGTTGCTCTAACAAACGAGAAGTATGAGCAGTTTCGAAAACGATACAAATCCCTTGGAATACGGGTTGGTATCAAGGTTGGGATGTCCCGTCTTGATGTTGGTGATGAGGGTAAACCAATAGTTGATACAGATATCTCCAAGGCTGACATAATTTGTGCAACATATGAGGCTCTTGACCTCTTGTTCCGATCAGGGAAAACTTCAGAACTGGGTCAAGTTGGCACAGTTGTGATTGACGAGATTCAAAATCTTGCTGATCCTGAAAGAGGACCCGAACTTGATGGTCTTCTCACTCGGATGAGGATGCACTACCCAAAGGCTCAGTATCTAGCACTATCCGCTACTGTCGGTTCTCCTGAGCTTCTCGCTAAAGAACTCCAGATGAAATTGGTGAATTATGAAGGACGACCTATTCCATTAGAGCGACACCTCGTCTTCGCACGTTCTGATGAGGAAAAACGTTCTATGATTCGTAGACTTGTCAATCAGGAGTTTCGTCATGTAAGCAGCTCCGGCAACAAGGGTCAGACTATCATCTTCACATATTCGCGGCGTCGTGCCCATGCACTAAGTGACTGGTTGAGGGAACATCGCGTATCAACATCCGTTTACCATGGAGGTCTATCGTATTCTCGTCGTCGACGGACAGAAAATGCATTCTCAAAACAACGCTTCTCGTGTATTGTGACTACTGCTGCGCTGGGAGCTGGTGTTGATCTTGCAGCATCACAGGTTATTTTTGAATCACTTGCTATGGGAGCTGACTGGCTAACTAACGCAGAGTTTGAGCAGATGTTGGGAAGGGCTGGACGTCTCGGGAAACACGACCGAGGTAAAGTCTACATTCTTGTTCAACCTGAGAAGAAATATCATGGTGGACAAGATAAGGCAGAGGATGAGATTGCTGTGGATCTTCTTAATGGTATAATTGAGGATGTAGAACCCTTTGCAGATAAAGAAACAAGTGCTGAACAGATTCTTGCGACAATCTGTTCTACTGGACTCGTAGACCTCAAAGCTGTGGCTCGAGTATACAATCGAATGCTCTCGATGTCTGTACCTCCCTCTGAGGCTCTCAAGCATCTTGTTCGAAAATACATGGTCAGGGTCAAAGAGGGTGGTATTTACCCCACAGATCTTGGTCGTGCAACTTCACTATCATTTCTGACTCCCAGTATGGGGCTCGAGGTTATGGAACTAACATCTACTTATGATGTGACAGATATTGCGATATTGCTCGAACCATTTGAGAATGTCTACCTAAGTGCTAAGCTTCAAGAGGAAGTCAACTCTGCGTTCCGGACACATATGCCAACTCGCCTCTTTTCAGGAGTGTTTAGTGAGATAAGTGACGCAAGTCGTCCGAAAGGAGGGGTTGGGAGACTTCCGCAATGGGTATTTGAGGTCTTCAGTAAGTGGACAACCACATTCTTCAATTGCGGATGTCGGGAATATCCGGAGTGTGACCATGGCAAGATTCGACTCGGTCGATGGTTAGTTGAAAAACGTAAAGAAGGGCTGAATCCCTCTGGACTTGCTCAGAAACTCCATGATGACTTTGAGCTCTGGGCTTATCCTGGTGACATTTTTTCATGGCTTGATTCTCTGATACACAGTCTAAAGGCAGTTCAGAGAATAGCTAATGTAGCAGGAAAGACTGACCTTCATGTTCAGATAGAGGATCAGATAGCTCGTATTGAACGTCCTCTTGAAAAGGATGACTCTAAGAAAGAATCATGATTTTCTATCGTCTTTTTCAATCTCGAATTTCACACATAAGTTCCCTACAAGCTCTGGAGGCATTGAATCAAGATTCAGGTCCAACCATTGGTGCAGATCTCTCCTGATTGTTTCCTTCTCAGCCAACTCCTTAGGGAACTCTGAGCGATCTTCTGATACCAGCTCAAAGTGGGTACAACCACAGCTGCATGCACCCTCTAGTACCGTGTCAATATCGGCAGAGGTTTTTCCACACATTCTACAAACGAACAACATCTTGTCAACGCTCCAGAATGATGATTACACAAGTATCTATGAGGATTGGTATGGCTTAGGTAATACCTCCTAATTCGGGACTAGACTTATTTGGTGCTTGTTAAGGCAATTTCCCGGGCGATAAAGTTGGCGCGGTCTTGTACACTCTGTCGAGAGAAATCAAAGATTCGTTGTGACCGGTGTCGAAATGAGTTCTGTCAGGATCATGCAATCAAATGTGCTTCTTGTGGGACTATTACTTGTATTCGTGACCTAAATCATAGAGCCAACTGTCCTGTCTGTGGCAAGAATCTGGATATCTGTCCTGAATGCCTTCTTAATGGCAAAATTGTCAGGACTCTTCCTAGTATCAATCAATGCCCTGAATGTGGGTGGACAGTCTAAAGAAACCAGAAGATGAAGAATAGAATAAGAGCAACAATGGCAGCATATACCCAAACTTGTTTACCATATCCCCAAACAATCGGAATTGGCCCCAGAAGAATGATTCCTTTGCTTTCACTGTGCTTTTCTGAACCCATAGTGCCAGAACGCATTAGCATTTTAGCTATTCCTGAAACGATGAGAATAGCTCCAAGAAGAATGAGGGCCCAGGCTAAGAAATCCAGAAAATCAGATTGCATATATGTCACCTCATACCAAATGGGGGTACGTTATTTCGAATTCCATTCTTTCATACCCACCAACTTCATCTCCTTCCAGTGCCCAAAGGGTTACGAGGTCTCCGTAGATCTCGAAATCTAGAGCTGTTTCAATCTCTTTGATGTTTGTACCTATAGGAAATCTCCAGATGATTTCAAAATCATAAGGTGCTTCCTCTTCCTCCAGCCAAGTTTCTATCTTGTTCCCTCCTTCATGGAATCTTCCAGCAAAATCAATAAGGTAGACCACAGAAACGACCTCAGTTGGTCCTTTTAGGAAAATGTCACAGTAATCTACCCTTGATTTGACTCTTTCACCATTGATTTCTACTCTCTCAAGATCAAGAAAATACTGCATGTTGGCCGCGAGTTTCTCAACCTCCTTTTTTAGGAGATTCTCATCACGAATCACTCTAGAGTAATATCGTTCAGGGTCAATATATTCATAGCATAGGCGTTCATGTATCTCTCCGGTCCTCCCAACTGAGAAGAATGAGTCTGCATGAACCGGCTCAACCAAATCCGACAGAGCTTTTTCCATGACAACCACCTACTCTAATGGTACAGCATTTATGCCATTGTCTGAAAGATGTTTTGAGAGAACTCTCCCATTCTCTGTGAAGCAATATGCAACTCGAGGATTCACATCTTTTGCAAAATTAATCAGCCCCTCAAAATCTGTGTGAGCACTTAGCGGGAATCCTCTCTCTCTGAACTTACCAATGGTCCAACCTGAGAGATTGAAATATTCTAGTTTCGCTTCATATCTGGCGAACACCTTCTTGCCAAGAGTTCGTTGCATATTGTGAATTGTGTGTCGAGAAGATGAGCTTACAATGACAGCTCCCTCATCAAGTATCTCTGCTAGTTTGTGGTCCTGTATCTTGTTATGGCGAAGGTCAATACCATGCTGTTTGTAGACTGAGCAGACATTGTCAATACTTGTGTTTCCAGAGATGACACGAAAACCACCATTTCCAAGTAATGCTATTGCTTCCTGAGATTTACCCAAAGAATATGCATGGAAAATTGGTATTTTCCCCTCATCTATCACTTTCGTTGCAGCATCCAGAATATTATCATGAATCGTTTTTCGCTCAGGGAAAATCCATTGCGGTGTACCATAGGTTGCCTCAGTGATCAGGACATCTGCGTGTACTGGTTTTGCTGCTTTGTGAACTAGGCTGTCGACATTGTTAAAATCACCCGTGTAGAGGACTTTGAGACCATCATCAAACTCCAAAAGGAACATAGTAGATCCTAAAACATGTCCCGCATTCAATGCGGTAATATTCACACCAATCTGACCAAACATATCCCCGTATTTTATGACAGTCTTGCTCCTAAGTCTGTTACTCCTTCTTGCTTGCCAAGTATCGAATGTTCCAGCTGTAGCTATGATATGTCCAGCTTTGTTAATACCTCCAATGTGGTCAGAATGAGAATGCGAGAGAAGCGTTGTTTCGGTACTAATGCCCGTGTCTAAAGCTAGTTTAACATCACCGTATTTCAATAGGAAACCGGTGCCACTTTTTTTCACACTAACTGTAGACATGTGATGACCATCCAGAGTCAAATTAACGTCGAACAAAAGGATTTCCCACTAGACATATTCTAGAGAGGTTTCCTAAGTAAAGACAATTTCCTACAATATGAACTCTTACACCATTTTTCAAGTGCCCGAATTAACTCCTTTTGGCCATCCCCTATCAAGGGAAGATCAATGCGTGTCATGTGTCTTTGTCTTGCTTCTGCAACTAGACTCTTAGCTACCTGCTCCCAACTTAGTATCTCTGAATCAAATATGAAAGGCGATATGCACAATGTGTCGGCTAATTGCCAAAATCCTGCTACTCCATTCATCTGATTTTCAATCACAACCACCCAAAGTCTGTTGCTCCAATTAGCGAAATCATATGCGGTCCATACAAATGAATTAGTGAGTCCCATAGCTTTGCTTTGGTCCCAAATATGTTCCCTAATCTGATTCAGATTTCCATTCCTACTCCATTCAAGTGGATTCTTCTCAGGTTCTTTGGTAATCTCAAAATTGCAGTGTTCTAGGATGCTTACCTCCTCGAAACCCATACGCTTGATCACTTCCTCAACCCATGGATCAAGTTCAAGACTAAGTGGAAATCCAAGATCATTCAAACCGATGTCATGAGCCACTAACGCATCAACATCCCGAATGGCAACCGTCTTGAAAAATGGTAAGGATGATTTGACAATCTGATATGTGGCTGATTCTCGATACTGCTTGTCTACTACAACCGAGGTTAGGACCATTGCAAGTCTAGTTTTGTCCTTGTAAATTGATGTTCCTCCAATAATCTTGTCCTCCAAAGATGAAACAAACGTTATACTATCTTCGAGCTGTAAAAATGATCTAGCTAGACCACGGTCTTTGTACCCTGATTCACCAGTGCGATTCAGCAGTTCTAGCCACGTATCTACTTCATCCTTGTTCAATCTTCCATTGAACATGACCGGTTTATCCATTTCCTTCCCTCTTTGATTTCATCACCTCGTATGTAGTTCATAAGTGATGTGTAGCTACCATCGAAGGGTTTATTCACAATCACGATTTAGCATCAAAATGAAAATGCAATCACTAGTACTAACTGCAGATGGTCTACAGATTGCTGATACACCAATTCCTCCACTTATGCCCGGTGATGTTAGGATTGAAATCCGGTCTGTAGGCGTTTGTGGAACAGACCTGTCAATTTGGAAGGGTGATTTTGAGGCACCATTACCAATTGTTCTAGGGCATGAGATAGCTGGAGCTGTGCATGAGAGCTCTGTACCTGAACTCACACCTGGAATGTTAGTGACCACCGAGATTGACATAAGCTGTGGAAGGTGTTGGTACTGCAGAAGCGGTCTTCGTCACCTGTGTTCAGAGAAAGAAATACTTGGGATAACTCGAGATGGTGGTCTCTCTGAATACATCAGTGTACCTGCTGAGTTGATTCATCCACTCCCCCTAGGTGTTGATGTCACATCAGGGACATTCGTTGAGCCTCTTGCTTCTGCAATCAAGACTGTTTCAGACCATCCTGCTGAAGAAGAAGAACCTGTACTCATTATTGGAAGCGGGAAGATAGCCCTCCTTCTAGCTCAGGTCTATGATGCAAATGGTGCTGATGTTCATATAGTTGGTAGAAATCGCTGGCAGCTAGGACTTGCTCGACAACTCGGTTTAATGAATACACTGGACACCAATAGCGATGATTGGAAGAAGAAAATATTGAATGCCACTCATGGTGTAGGTCCGAGGATTGTTGTGGAGGCTACGGGCAATACAGATGGGATTGCAATGGCATTCGAGGTAGTTCGAAATGGTGGTATTATA
>JBHLPA010000321.1:0-3180 GCA_048939935.1 Promethearchaeota archaeon
ACACCGATGACCTTTCCAGTGTCACCTACCTTCTTACTAGCAACAAACATATCGAGACCCGCGCCACTTCCAAGATCTAGCACAACCTCGCCTTCCTTCAAGCTCGCGAGTGCAACGGGATTCCCACAACCGGCAAACGATTCAGTTGCACCTGTTGGCATACCATCAGTATCATAACCAAGTGCTTCTGCGAGATTCAATCGTGTGACCTTCACCTCTTGCTGAGAGCCACAACAACTTGAGGATGTCTGTGTTTCCGCAGGGCCACAACTAGCATCATTACAACTTGGTGTCTGCTCATCCGCAGTCCAAGTCATCTCTGCCACACGGGAGTATGCATCCCGAACAGCTTCTTTTATTTCGTCGGATTTCATTTCACTGACTTTCTTTGTCATATAACCACCATCTTGTTTGGATCGTGAATTACTTCTCCATTGCCACCACATGATGATTGACATGAGAAGTCAGACTTGGTTTCCTTTTTGCAACTCGGATAGATTTCTGTTGTAACTTTGTCTTCAGCCATGTAATCACCATCTATATTGGGTGTCCAATACATACAAAAAATATTGGGCATCCAATATAAATCTATCTTTCAGAGAAAGAATATCCTAGTGCATTTGAGAAAGGGTTTATTAGCTATCGGACATCCAATAGAATATATGTCCGACCCAGAACCATCTGAGCAATGCTGTCCTCCCGATTGTTGTGATATGAGAGGACTTCTTACCTTTCAGATTCTCTGGGAACTTGACAAGGAAGAGATGAATGGGCAGCAGATTGCAGAGAAGATTGCGATTAGGCGAGGGACCAAACCAACCCCAGGTACAATCTATCCAGCTCTGAAGGAGCTGAAAGAGAGTGGTTTCATTGTTGGTCGAAAAGAAGGCCGACAGATCATCTATCAACTTACTCCAGAGGGTGAAAGAGGATTAGCTCAGGCTTCCAGATACTTCCTTCAAGCCTTTGGAGATATTGCAGAAGATGTTAAGGTCAAGGTCATCGTTGTGAAACGTGGAGATTGTGACTGTTGAAATATAATTGATGTTTCGTTATTCATTCAAAGATACTTTAATTTAGTTCAAATGCCCAAAATACTTTTTAATATGTATATCCAAACGCAGCAAAACTTGAGGAGAGTTTGTAATGAAAATAAGAGTGGATTTAATCGCGTTAGTTTTCATAATATGTATTATATTTCCAGTAAATGCATATGGAGACCAGAATGCATTCATTGTGAGCCAAGGTGGTGGTTGGTCTGATGATTTCAATGACGGGAATATCGATGGTTGGACTGTCCAAGGATGGGACGACAATTTCACTGATACATCAGGTAACTTCACTGCTGATGACCACACACTACGTGCATATGATGAAGATACAAGTCAAGCATATCACACGAGCAACGTGAGTTACGGAACATGGACATTTGACCTACATTGTGTAGACACTTCTATCCATCATTTCTATCTGGCCTTTATTTCCGGAAGTGCTCTGACTATTGGTGTCAATGAATCTGTTCCCTATGAGTATGGACTCATGTCGATAACTGGGACATATGGTGGACTCACCAGTGCATTTGTTTTGTACCGACGAGATGCAGGAGATTTTGGCATTGATCCTCTAGCTGTATATGACGCCCCGGTAGTCAATGGATGGTATCATATTGTAATAACTAGAGACCTTTCTGGTGCATTTGAGGTGTTTTTCAACGGGACCTCAAGAATCACAGCAGTCGATAACCAGTATACCACATCAGAGATTTTTTCATTCTACACACACGAAGGACCCGCGATAGATAATATCGTTATAGCACCCACACCTTCAACCCCGGGTAATGGTGACGGTGAACCACTTGACCTCACATTCATTATGATCATTGGGGGAGCAGTCGCAGTAGTAGTCATCATAGTCGCAGTTGTCATCAAATCAAGGTCGTAGATAAGAATAGAGGGATTAAGTCAATCCCTCTTCTTCTCTTTTTTCAGATTCATCATTGCTCACATTTAAAAGGGCATTATATAGAACTCTCTTGTCCCTTATATACTATATAAAGGCAAGAGATAGAAGGCAGGTTAGAGCAGATGCCACGTCCACAGCCAAAGACAAAGATAGAGAATGTTGTAGCTTCTGTAATTCTTAATCAGCGACTCGACCTTGATGAGATTGCAGCGACAATGCCGAACGTCGAATTCGATCCTGAACAGTTCCCTGGTCTGGTATACCGTCTTAAGAAACCAAAGACAGCCACCCTGATTTTCAATTCAGGTAAGATGGTATGTACTGGAGCCAAGAGCGAGAAAGAAGCAAAGCGAGCAGTTCACAAAATTGTAAAGAACATCAAGGAAGCTGGTATTGAGATCACAGGCAAACCAATCATTGTTGTTCAGAACATTGTTGCCAGTGCAAGCCTGGGAGCAGAACTCAATCTTGAGCTTGCAGCGATGAAGCTTGAGAATACCCTATACGAGCCCGAGCAGTTTCCAGGTCTTATCTACAGAATGAGAGACCCTAAGGTTGTCATTCTGTTGTTTGGTTCAGGAAAGCTTGTCATCACCGGTGCTAAGTTTGAACCTCAGATTGATGAGGCTGCAGAGAAGGTGATGGACCGACTCCTAGAGCTCGGAGTCATGAGAATCCCAGAGGGCGAAGATTGGGGTCTCGAAGACTACGAGGAAGAAGACTGGTAATAACAAAGAGTTCCCGGTCATTCCGGGAACATCACTATTTTTTCTCTTGAAAAATATGAAAATATCACATCGAATGCTTCATAGTCTTTACAATAAAGAATTGAGGTTTCTTCTCATCGTCCCAGTACGCAGCCCTGGGAAACCTTTTAACAAGTTCTTCAGATACGCGTGGCTCACTAGTTTCTAATAGTATCAGGTTGTTCTTTACTAGTTCATTAAGGTAAGAACTAATGGGTCTATGAAAATGTAGATGTGATATGGACCCCGGTGGTTTCGTACCCCAGCAATAGACTACAGGTCGCTCATCAAAATAGTCTAAGACGACTCTTACTCTGTCTTCATTCCTCTGACTGTCATCAGGAATGCGGCGACTCAGAGTTGCGGGGAACGAGAACGCTGGATGAGAGATGCTAAAGACGAATATCCCGTTCTCTTTCAAGATACTGGAAATCTGTCGGATTACGGATTTGAAATCCTCAAGGTCCATCAA
>JBHLPA010000322.1:0-3176 GCA_048939935.1 Promethearchaeota archaeon
TAAAGGAAGCAGCGAATAGATTCAAAGACCTCCACATTGAACTATCAACACCCTATGATGGAGTCAATGCCCTTCTCAATGATCTAAATACAAACGGTTTCAAATTAGGTGTACTATCGAATGCTTTTGCAGGAAATGCAAGAATCATCCTGTCGAACTTTGAGCTGGACCATTATTTCTCTTCCATCGTGGACTGCGGTGATGTCAGTGCATTCAAGCCCATGAGCGCGCCTTTCGAGAGAGTGCTAAAAGACCTAAAGATTGAGTCATCTATAGCACTCTACATTGGTGATGAGTACTATGCTGATGTAGTAGGCGCTAAATTGTTGGGGATTACTACTGTCTGGATAAACAACCGTGGTGTTTCTTTAGAGGATCAGGTGGCAAAATATGGTGTCAATACCGCACCAGACTTTGTAGTGCGTTCCATTTCCGAATTTGCGGAGTTATATTAGGTTATTAGTGGAGCAAAACAAATCTTTCTAAGCAACAGATACCCACGCAACAAACATATATTCCGGCAGAAAGAGTTCCTCTTAGCACACTACTGTAGAGAAAGGAGTATGAGAACTATGAGTGATGACAAGGACCACAGTGACCCAGCACAAGCTCGTTCTGATTTGATTGAGATTCTGAGTCACGACCCAGAGAATACTGAGGCCATTGTCACAATCATCCGTAATGAACTCGCTGATCTCAAAGATGGTGAGGCAGTCACTAATGCGCTCAAAACAGCAGCTAAGTCATCAAAGGTTGACGCGGGTGCTCGTGACAATGTATTATATTGGTTGACTGAAACAACTCCTGATGTACGCCAGATGATTCTTGTTCAAACCATTGAGGAACTACTTGGTATGCCTCAATGCAAGGATGCAACAATCAACGCATTGAGCCAAATCTCAACAGAAGAGAATGTCAAGATGGTTATGGAATGGGTTGAGAGGAAGATACTCAAACTACATCAAGCAATCTATGTCCTTCTGTATCCTGATTCATCAGCTACTCTGAAGTGAAATTCTCATAGATCTGGCATGTACTTTTTCACATATTTCTCCCAATCGGGTTCCAATTCTAGGACTTTCTCTACACACTGCTTAGCATCTTTCTTCTGTCCCAGTTTGTAGTGCAACTTTGCTTTGTGGAACCAAGCTTTTGCATAGTTGCCATCTATTTTGATTGACTCCTCATACGCCTTCAAAGCCTCTGTGTATTCTCCCTTCGTTTCATGGATTCGTGCAATGCTAAACCAATCGAATTGCGTTCTCTCATCAATTTCTGCTGCCATCAGGATAGTTCCTCGTGTTTTTTCTTGCTTGAAGCCTAATAACTTTGAAGTGTTTCCACTTCAACCAACTGATAAGATTGCTCCTTCTATGAATCCTTAACAAAGCATTGTAAGCATCCATAAAGCTTTAAATTTCCCAAAGGCTTCTCATAATCCCTATTGACATCTATCTTCATGTTTGCCATGTAAGGGTCGTTATAAATACATAATTTCACGCTTTGATTAGGTGAATAATCTGAAGAATCTTCATAGATTGATAATTGGAGTGTTCCTTATGGTTGCCTTAGTAGGTACCATGAGCTCGACCGCAACAGCAATGGGTGGCGGAATGGATCACCCAACGGATCGACCCAGGCCAGGAATGCCTGATCATTCTCGAATGAGTGACGGGTCAGTCTGGATTAATACTGACATTATCACCATCCTGGCTAATGATGAGATGCCTCATTTTCATTTTTGGTATACCTCTGATGAAAATGGTTCACATGCCCGCTTCTCTACAAGCTATGTTATGATAGCTGAGTTCGAGGATTCAAACGGTGATGGGGCTTATCAAACAAATGAAACCCTCTACTTCGCTCCACTTTCTGCTTTCGAGTGGACTCTTACGACTGGGGATGTAGTTGAAGGTGATGTTACAACGGAAGTGTGGTTGAAATACACCAAGTCCGGTGTGAGGAGTTCAATGATGCCGGACATGCCTCTCGCATCTCTAGAAGGTATGGGCGACATTCAACGATTCTCTGATGTGACAATTCAGATATGGGCTCACATATACCTTGACGATTACACTGGCGAGGTTACTGATGATCATGGCGTTCATTTCAACTATACAGTTGTTGGAAGGTCAGAGATGAAGATGGATATAGAAATTGGTAATTTTCCATTCAGTAGCGAGAACTCAAGTGTAACAATCGAAACTCTCCAGAGAGAAAATGAAGCTATAAATAATCAGTTCGTACACCGTCACAGAATTGAAACTCGAGAGAGATTCCGAAATGTCACTATGGACTCTGATATGAATTGGACAACAACAGGTGGTAATGAATCTCGCTTTGAACGAATGGATGGAACCAATTGCCAGAGTCTGAATTTCTTTGACAGCGAAACAGGACTCGCTCAAGGATTCTTCAATTGGTTGGATAAAGCTGTCATAACTTGGCCCGGTGGAGAAACAATGGCAGTCGATGTTGTAGCATCCTATGCTCCCAATGGTAATGGAGTTTCTGTCTATCTTGCCTATCCTTACTTTGACGATGGCAGTATATTGCACGACCCTTCAATAGGTCTCTATCCTGAAGGAGCTCCGACTGTCGGCCCATCAATCGATATCGTGCTAGTTGCTGGCATTGGCGTTGTTGCGCTACTTGCAATACTCGTTATATTGGCCCGGAAAAAATAGCTCTCTCGTAATACATTAGGGTAGTGGTACTTAGCCACTACCCGCCCTCTATACACTAAGCGAAGTCTTATGAATACGTAAACTTGAATCTATACGCAGCGAAAACTTGCTACAAATTGAATGTGGTGTGAAATAGTGCGACGAATATTATTTGCAATTGCTGTACTTGCAATTGCATCAATGTTGTTCGTACCAGTTCAAGGAGAGTTTCAACTTGCTCAATCAGGGGATGTCATTCTTGACCCTGTGGATATTAGGGCTATTCTGACACAAGAAGGTGTCACATTAATTGGTCTTCGAGCAAGGGCAATCAATCAGGGATCAACGAGTGTTGATATTTTATCATTTCGAATCGAATCTCTTGAAATTGTTTTGTTGGAAGCGACTGCTAATGGTTCTACAGTGACAGCAATTTCAACACTTCAGGAGAGATACACGGAAGTATCTGTTGTTCTCACAACACCGCTGGAAGAGAATGAGAGTGTTTGG
>JBHLPA010000032.1:0-12866 GCA_048939935.1 Promethearchaeota archaeon
ACACAAAGGTAGTCTATGGCATTGAAGGAAAAGATTACGAAGATGTAGCAACTAAATTGATTGACAAATTCGGATTTGAAGTGGTTGTAATCACCATTCGGAAAACTCCCTCAGTCTGGTTGAACAAATGGTCAGTCTTTGCATACTCTGATGGCAAAGTCTACAAAAGCCCTGTCTATGATGTTGAGGTTGTTGACCGGCTTGGAGGTGGTGACTCCTGTAGTGCAGGTTTCATCTATGGATATCTGGAACTGAAGAATTTACAGAAAGCTGTCGATTTTGGTTCTGCCTTCTCAGCTCTGAAACACTCAGTCCCAGGAGACCTTGCTTTTGTGTATAAGGAAGAAGTAGAGAAACTCATCAAAGGCAGAGAGAGAGGACTTCGTATAGAAAGGTGAACCGCAATGTGGTCGAAGGAAAAAAAGATGAAACTGATCTATGACACAGCTCTCATTCCAATCATTCGTGTTGAGTCAGCAGACATCGCTTTCAAAGTGGCAGATGCTTTTCTTGAGGGGGGCGTAAATATCATAGAAGTTACCATGAGCGTCCCAGGTGCCATCGATGTTGTTAGGCAGCTTGTGGAGAAGATTGGTGATAATGTCCTTATAGGAACAGGAACAGTGGTTGATGGGAAGATGGCAAAAGAAGTGATTAAGGCTGGAAGTCAATTTATAGTGAGTCCGAATTACTCTCAGGATCTTATTGAAACTGCAATCAAACATAACATACCAATCATTCCGGGTGCTCTTACTCCAACAGAGATTTACGATGCATATACGATGGGTGCAGATGCAGTGAAAGTTTTCCCCTGTGGAATTGTTGGAGGAGCATCCTATATCAAAGCAATTAGGGGACCCTTGCCACAAATTCCATTGGTACCAACAGGTGGGGTGAATCTAGATACAGCTGGTCCAATGCTAGAAGCGGGTGCATATGCACTTGGAGTGGGAGGAGCTATCACAGACAAAAAAGCAATCAAGGATGGGAAATATAAAGTAATAACAGAGAATGTCAGAAAATTCCGCGATATTGTTAAAGAATACAGGAAATGAAACTTCTCAATAACCAAACAACTATCCAAGGAGGAAGCAGATCTGAATTGATCGAAGGATATGATAGAGAGAGATTAGTAAAGGCAATTCAAAAACAAAAGTTTGGGGAACTTGAAAAATTCGCTCTTAATAATGCTGGTAACAAGAAGGTATTCAAATTACGAGAAGTCCTGTATGAATATGGCCCAGTTCATCTGACAATGTATATGGTTGGTGTATGTGGGAGAAAGATCAAAGTAAAACTAAACACTTTCGACTTTCCTGATGGCGAGCACAGAGTTGGAATTGAATTCGTTGAAGTTCTATAATGGGACGAATGAACTTGGAATATTAAAAGCAAAGAAAGGAAACAACTAAATCTAGCCTTTAATCTGCGTGGTCAATATCGGAGTGCTAAGAGATGACTCAAGACTTACTTGAACTCATGCGAGAACGACTCGCAATTGGACTTGAACGAGAAAAGACAAAGGAAGCCATCGATGGATGGGAACGTACAGCACAACTTACCTTGAAGGAAGGACCAGTTTTCCACTTCATTGTCAAAGACAATACTATCACTCTTCATGAAGGACCATTAGAGGATGCAGACATGAAAATTCAGAGTGATGAGGACACTATTCGCAAGCTCTTTCTCGAGGAAATGAGCGCAGCAGCGGCTCTCTTCAAACGAAAGCTGAAGGTGAAAGGATCCACCAAAGACCTGATGAAATTGAAGAATATTTTCTGAATCAAATTAGAGCGTGAGTGGCAATGGACAAGAAAGTAATCAAGATGCTGGAAGAGATAGTAGGCGAAGAATATGTTTCTACAAGACCAGATGTGTTATTGACATATTCACAGACAGCTTCTATGGCAGTAAAACCAGTGGTTCCGGATGCAGTTGTTCGTCCAGCAAACACAGCTCAAGTTTCCCAGATACTCGCACTAGCTAACAAGCATAAGATACCAGTGACACCAAGGTCCGGAGGCTCAAGTCTGCAGGGAGAAGCAATTCCAAAACCTGGAGGAATTGTTGTTGAAGTACTTAGGTTAGAAACAATTGAACTCTTTGAAGACCTTCGGTCTGTGTCTGTTGGAGCAGGAGTCACATATGGAGCATTGGATAAGTTCCTTGCGAAACATGAGCTCTTCTTACCAGTCTATCCAGAATCCTCGCTGATCTGCACTGTAGCAGGCAATGTTTCAGTGAATGGAGCAGGACCAGGCTCGAGCCTTTATGGTAGTACAGGTGAACTGGTACTTGGGCTTGAAGTTGTCTTACCTGATGGTACAATAATTCAAACTGGTTCTGAAGCCAATCCCAATGCTCCTGGACCATTCATACGCTATGCGTTTGGACCTGACCTCACGGGTCTGTTCATAGGGTCGTGTGGAAGTTTCGGAATAATAACGAAGGTATCTGTGAAGACATACAAGAGAGTGAAATACTTTGATTACAACATGTATGGATTTGAAGAGGTCGAACAAGCAGAACAATTTCTCGTCGAAATAAAACAGAACGAAATCAACTGTCTCTTCAACTCTTATTATTCTGGTGAGGTCCTGGACCTGTTCATGGACATGCTTTCTGATGAGCTTGGATTTCCACCTTTTGAGCACGCACCTCGGTCGATAACGATGACGATAGGAGGTATACGTGAAGACATAGTGAAGAGTGATGCAAAACTCGCCAGAGAAATCTGTGAGAAACTGGGAGGTCGGGTGTTGAACGTCCGAGAAATGCCAGAGCAGGAATGGCAGGGGCGTCTTTGGAACTTTGCACGTGCGTCATACGCTCACGGATGGCATTGGCGGACGCTTTATCATCATCAGACACCAAAGAATTCCCACAGGTCAGTAGAAATCATAGAGGATATGATGGAGAAGTATAAGTTTCTGGGTCACACTGCAGGGTTCCAAACAGGTCACAGTTCAATGAACATGTATCCACATCTTTTCTTTGACCCACAAGACAAGGAAGAGGAACAGAAGATAGTAAAGGCACACGGAGAGATTGCTAAGAAACTCTTCAAATCCGGTGCAGTTCCATTCAAACTAGCTGAGTTTTGGAAAGATGCCATTGAAGACATGGACAGTTACATGATGTTTCTGAAGCTAATCAAGAGCACAATTGATCCAAACAACATAATGAATCCCGGAGTTCTAGGAGGTGTCTAGTAGATGGCAGAGATTGATATTGAAGAACTGATCGAGAACTTGGTACAGTGCCGCAGGTGTGGGCTCTGTAGAAATGCAGTCTATGAAGACAGAGGATTTAGTGGAATCTGCCCAGTTTGGAGAAATACCTCTGGTTTTGAAACTAGCTTCATGCGTGGCCGAATTCAGATTGCGCTGGCACTACTTGATGGTACACTCGAGAAGACTCCTGAGAATGCTGAAGCGCTCTTCACCTGTACGCTCTGCGGCAGTTGTACAGAAATCTGTGCTGCAGAGTTCGATCCTTCAGAATGCCTCGAGCAAGTAAGAGCAGTGCTGAGTGACATACCAAATGATGTTCGTGATAAGATAGCTAAGAAAATCATGGAATACGACAATCCCTATGAAGAGAGTAAAGAGATCAAACGAGACTGGGTCAGGGAAGTTGGTTTCGAAGTACCATCCACTGGAGAGGTTCTATACTACACAGGTTGCACTGCAGGTATTAGACTACCTAAAACGGCTGTATCAGCTGCAAAGGTGCTCAAGGCTGCAGGTATTGAGTTTGCAGTCCTCGAGGATGAACCTTGCTGCGGGAGCGTGATGCTTCGTACAGGAAAAACAGAGGATGCGGTCGAGAATGCTGAGAAATTAGGAGAGGTTATCAAGAACTCCGGTGCAAAGAGAATCGTCGTGACCTGTGCAGGTTGTCTGAAGACCCTAAGGGAGGACTTTCCAAAGCTTGGTATCGAGCTACCAGAGGTCCTGCATGTTACAGAGATGCTTCAGGAAACTATCCAGAAAAAGAATCTCAGCCTGAAGACTCAGGACAAAACTATCAAGGTTACTTATCATGACCCATGCCATCTCTCGAGAGCAGCTGGTGTCTATGACGAGCCTAGAGAGATAATCAAAGCAATTCCCGGTGTTGAACTCATCGAGATGGAAACCAATAGAGAAGCAGCTATGTGTTGTGGAGCTGGAGGAGGTCTACGTTCTTACGACGCAGAGTTATCAAAGAAGATGGCTGCTGACCGTGTGAAGAGCGCTCTGGAGATTGATGCAGAGATGATTGCGACTGCTTGCCCATTTTGTGAAACCAATCTTAGCGCAGGAGCTAAGCAGATTAACTCTTCAATCCGTATTGTCGATGTAATCGGCTTACTTGCTGAAAACCTGAAATGAAAAAATAGTAATGGGTTGACGCCACCTACAGCAGCATCAACCAAGTCAATATGTTAACGAGGACTAGTATCCACGACTTCTGTCGCGGTAACCACCGCCATCACGACGATCTCGTCCACCGTAGCCTCCACCTCGGCGACCATATCCACGACCGCCTCCACCGTAGCTTCGCCGACGACGGTAATCTTCGTGCTCTTCAGCACTCATGTCAACTTCATTGTTGACCTCTTCGATTGATTCTTCAGCATCCTTCAAAGTACCATAACGACCAATGTTAAGTCGGAGGTGTCCTTGGAAAAGAGTTGTGTAACCATTCTCAAGACGATACGTCTTCTCTAGTTCCACTTCCTCAATCGAAGCATCCCAAAGTGGGACTGTGACTAGCCCGGTGCTATCACCTACAACCGTGTCGCATACTCGGTGTTGTTCCCCGTCAGCTCTGGAGGATACTTCCCTGACTTCACCTTTCTCTATAACCTTGAACGAAATGTTCACACTCTTCATTCTTGGTTTCAGTTCTGAAATCTGAGCCTCTATTGGCTCTCTCTCTTGATATCCCATGATCTCTCACGTCTTCAAATTGCAGCTCTTCAAAAGTAGAATCTTCCTCAGGGATCGCAAAGCTGTGCCTGGAACTCTGGAGCATGTGATTCGACTAAATATTGAGGGCACTGCTGGTTTTCGTTGTGAACTGTCCCCCTATAAACCCTTAGCTTATCCGTTGATAGTCCAAAATGAGGTGGACGATTATGCAAAGACACCTAAGACTTGGTGCCCGAATTTGCGGGCTCGAGGTCCACCCTCTTTTTGTTATTTTGAACATGAGTGGTGCTCCGTTTCACACGATGCTAAGGCACTTCTCTGAACCCTCGGGGGTGAGAGGACGAATCTCCCTGCAGATGGATATTCGTATACGCCGGTGCAACGCGGTCGCATCGTTCCCACGACTTTTCGACGACGCGTGGAGCTATGAGGCATCTAACCACAATCGTCCGAAATATTGTATGCAACATACTAACATAAGTGCTTCCCCCACAAAGTAATTGTTTAACTATTCTATACTCATAGAATAACTTATAAGAAATCCTCCAAATTCTGCTAAACTAGAGCCAGAGGTGACTCATTTGAATGGTATAAAGGTCGCTATTGTTGGAGTAGGCAATTGTGCAAGTGCTTTGGTACAGGGTGTTGAGTTCTATAAAAATGCAAAAACAGATGACGAACTAACTGGTTTGGGACACCCTGATTTTGCAGGCTATCATGTAAAGGACATACAGTTTGTCGCAGCTTTTGATGTAACTGATGCAAAAGTTGGTTTTGATCTTGGAGAAGCCATATTTGCTAATCCAAACAATGTGATGCGATTCTCTGAGGTCCCAAAGACAGGAGTAAAAGTGATGAGAGGGCAAGAGCTCGATGGTGTTGATGAAATGCTAAAGGCCCTTGTCAAGGTGTCTTCTGAGAAAGAAGTAGATGTGGTCAAAGTCCTCAAAGACTCGGGAGCAGAGATTCTGATTAACCTTATTCCAGGGTCAGCAGAAGAAGCAACTAAGTTCTATGCCAATGCTGCACTCGAAGCAGGATGTGCATATATTAACGGCACACCCATCCCAATAGCCTCTGATTTAGAATGGAGTAAGAAATTCGAAGAGAAAGGACTTCCCTTGGTTGGGGATGACATTCAAGACCAACTTGGCTCAACAGTTCTTCATAGAAACATACTACAACTTCTTGTTTCACGAGGTGTGAAAGTTGACAAGAGCTATCAGCTAGATGTTGGTGGCGGTGCAGAGTCGCTTGATTCCCATTACAGAGGGAGAATGCGGAAACGAGGAGTGAAGAGCGAGGCAATAAGTCAGGACCTCCCCTATGACGCGCCGTTGGTTGCAGGATCCTCTGATTTCGTGCCATTCATGGATAACGCAAGGGATTCATACTTTTACATAAACGGACGACAATTTGGTGGAGCACCAATCAAGATTGATATCAGAATGGAGGTTACGGACGGTCCAAATGCAGGTCCAATACTCATGGACACTATCAGAGGAACAAAGCTTGCTTTGAAAAGAGGCCTTGGTGGATCTCTTGATTCAATCTCAGCCTATGGTTTCAAGATGCCCCCAACTCCAACCACAATGTACAGAGCAGAGAGATGGGTTGAAGAGTTCCTTCTTGGCAAAAGAGCAAAATAGAGTAGGATATAGAAGTCCCACAAATTGAACCTTGACGATTCTTGGGACAACAAACCTGCTTAATCTCTATGTACCTAAATGAGCAACATATGTATGCGGAAGTAAAATTCTTTCATCAGAGGAGTGTTGTGTATAGACCCCTCTGAATGACATTCTCAGGAAGTTCGGATGAGAAAAGCACAAGGTTACCAATGAGCCTATCTCTTTCGGATGGCATAACCGCAAAGAATGAGACTGTTTTGTTGGATGCAACTATATTGTCAGGAATTGTCCAACTTCCTACCTCCTCCCACTCTGCAGGAATGAGATTATCCGCATATACAACTGCAATCTCGACTCCTCTTTCTATAGCAATGGTCTTCAATACACTGGGACTCATCGAACCATTAAGCAGAAACTCCCCTATTTCAAGAGACGCGATTCCCCATTTGTCAACACAATGAATGTCTGAAAGGTAGTTTACGCATCCTATGTCATTAATCAGGACTGTGTCTCCAGTGTAGAACCTATCAAGGAAGAGACCCATCTGATATTGTTGGTCATAGATATTATTGGATGCAATGGGAGTCAGGTAGAGAACAAGAATTCCTCGTCCAGCCAACGGTGCTATGAAGAGTACAACAAGACCTAATCCATACAGACGTTTCCTTTCTAGACCTGTTCCGATTATTGGCATCCTGATAGAAGCCAGATCCAAGTTTGAGAGGAACTGGCGGCCTTGAATTGAAATAGCGATAACACCAATAGCGACCAAGTAAGCCTCATATCTGAAAAACCATCCAACCCTGCCTAGATATACATGCAATAGACAAGCCGTAACGAAAATCACCCTCATTACATTACCAATGTGCCAGAACCCATATTCTTTGGAACTGGTCAACTTAATGGACGCTATTATGAGTGCAACCAGATGTGGGGATATCAGGAGAGCACCAACACCACGGACAAAGAAATAGCGAATTCCCTCATTCATGGCATCAACACTCTTCACTAGTAATGAGTTCGGAAGAAGTAACCATCCATTCTCGATAGATACAATACCATATATGGCCCAAGGGAGAGATGCCATGCTGAAAATAGCTAAAGCATAGAGCCACTTTCTTTTCATCAAAAATAACATGATTATAGGAAAGACTAGGAAAATAGTTTCAATACGGACAGCAGAACTCAAAAGTGTGACAACCAACAAAACGATTGATTGTTCTATGTTGCTTTCTTCAGCAGAGAGGATTTTTGCTGAAAGGACGAAGAGAGTCATCGAAAGGAACACGTGAAGCATGTGTTCCATTCCTGTGAAGACAAGACCAGGCAACGAAGTGAAAAAGACAAACGATAGAAGCACAGCAGTGAGATATTTCAAACTCATCCCCATATCTTTGAGTAACTCGAAGAGGACCACCACAGCAACCGATGCAAAGATGATATTGAGAACCAATGGAACCATATCAGAAACTCCAACTAGAACAAACACTGCAGAGAGAATAAGGTTCCAAAACGGTGATGAAGAGCTGGAGCTGAATCCATATCGAGTAATACCAAAGATGTGATAATTGTGAATATTCTTGGATATAGCTAGATGGATGTAAGCATCGTCAAGAGTATAGACCATCACACCAGAATTGATAACCAAGATTGCTACAAACTCGATAACTAATGACAACCAAAGTGTGACAAGCGCGATTAGAACGGGAAGATATTTGACCGTTCCATTATCGATCTTTGATGCCATCATGTTTAGCTGCAACCCTGAAGTATGCATGAATCGACATGTCTGTCAATATTTCATAGGCGATTTTTGACTCAGATTTATACCTTTTGTCGTCAAGACAACTATTACGACTAAGAATTGTTACGTATCTCACTGAATCAAATCTGCTTATAGTTGAGTTGTGAGATAGTTGGGGAGAACCTATTGAAATATCGGGATAGATGAATGACTAACTATGCGCTTTAGTATATTCTTTTAGCATTGACTTGAGTATGTCGAGCTTACTGATGACAAGGAATTCTGTGTCTTCACCAATCTCGCTGAGAATTTCATTGAAAGAGATGATGCTACGATAATCTTGTATCAGACTCTCCTTGGCTGCTTTGGTTCGAGCTTGCGGATCAAATACTACAATTTTATTCTCAGGTTCAAAATTTACTACGATGCTCCTTTTCAGATACATCACTTTTTTGCATTTAGGACATTGAACCCGATTTGCTTTGCCAGCTCTCAGTGCTTTTATCATGTCCCGGTCTTCAGAAAGATCGATATGGTCCACCACATCTGCTTCATAGACCCTCTTGCATTTCGAGCACTTTACCTCTGCTAAACTTGTACTGGCCAAGATTGTCACCTAGACTACATTGAACTTCTGTGGCACCCTCTTAAGAATTCCGTACTCGTCATTCAGTATTATTTTCCGAAGAGTCTGTTTCAAATCTTTCATCCGTTAGCTTGTCATCATCAAGTAGCTCTTCCTCGAGAATGTCTTGAAGCACATCAGATTCCTGTCCTTCAGTCTTCCTTTTGAAGAGTATTCCTGTAATAACCGCGGTAAGCGCGATTGATGCCACTACAATGGGCGCTGATTCAAAAAATCCTCCGCCTAATTCAAGTCCTAAGTAAGCGATGAATGCACCAGCAATTGTTACTGCCACCTTCCCTGGAAAATAACTTAGGATGAACTTTACAGGATTATATTTTGTAAGACCGACATATACAATCAATGGGTCATCAGGAACTGGAGAAGCTGCAGCTATGAATAGAGCGAGTGCCCCCCACTTATTCACACGCTGCTTTTCAGCATCTAAAGATTTGAGTCGTTCTTCAGAGAGAACAAGGCGAGATCCTCTGACCACAAAGAAGTGAATCAATTTAGCCAGAGTCGCTGTTACTGCCACGATTATTCCTATTAGTATCACTTCGAAGATTCCAACAGGACCCAACAATGTGAATGTCAATACTGCAGCAAAGGCCAGTACCATATTACTTGGGCTGAGGAATGGGATCATATTGATTGCAAAACAGATGATGAAGAGACCTGCATATCCTTGACTAATCATATCTGTAATGAAATCTAATACTCCCTGCATCTTAGAAACACCAATGCCACATATGGATTTCAGCAAATTAAACAGACACTTTTTCTATGACGACTCTCTGGACTCCATCAAGAACCTTGAGTGAATTCTCCAATTCAGATATGTCTGAACTGAGCTGTCCGGGATTGAAGTAGCATTCATAGAAACATCTTGTGCCGCGGAGACACACTCCAGTCGAGAATAATAAATCAACAAGACCAGCTTTCTTGAAAATCTGTGATAGCTTGGTCAAGAAGTCATTCGTGAGTTTTCCTATCTCAAGACTGAGGAACAATACCTCACCACTCTCGAGAGGGAAGATCTTGATGAGCCGGTCTTTATGAACAAGAACCATTAGACCTTGTTCGGTTCCCATAGCATTTTTGAAAGCTTTTGGAAATTTCACGGTCTCACTTGAATCAAAAACTAATACTTTTCCGGCGGTTGCCCCTTCATAGGTTTCGTCTGACATATGTACTTGTCTCCGTAGCGAAATCCTGCTGTTGTATCTCTCCAAAACTCGAATATAAGTAAATCTCTACTGTTTGGTCTGATATGTGGTCCTTTTCTAGTGTAAGTAGAAACAATACTCTGACCAAAAAATGAGATTGACAGAGGTTGAAAGAGGCCTACATTACAGAATGAGAGAAGTAACTGACCTAAGAATCCAGTTCCTTTGTGAATATAGGCTTCAGTTGAAACAGGAATTTGGTGACATTCGAACTGAAGCGAGTATCGTCGGTACGAATTTACACCAGCATGTATCGATGCTAGCTGTCAAACAATCTCAGACGAAGAGAACAAGCCGTTTCATCCCCTTGTTGATTTTTATTCTCACTCTGATTTTTGGATTCCTCTGGATATTTGGGTGATTGCATGTATAACCTACTTGGCGTTTTATTGGTGGTTGTTTTCATAGGGGGAATTTTGCTAATATTAATTTTGGACCCACGTACAGGTTTTGTCGCGACCTCGATGAAAATGAGAAGAGCCATATCCTCACCTTGGAGTCTAGCAGAGTTCATCAGATTGGAATCAAGCAAAAGGAAAAACTATCAGTACTATTCATTCTCTGAGGAAAATGTGAGGTCATTAGGTCACAGATATGTTGGAAGACTTGATGCTGCTATTCTTCATTGGGAGCAGACCCCGATATTGGACCTTGTCATTGAATACAAATTCCCAGTTAATCATCTTCCAAATAAAGCCCGCGAAGAAGATGTGTTTCAATCAGGTCTCTACGCACTTGCCCTTCAAGAGAGTGGTGTATCATGCTCTTCGGCAAGAATCGTAACGATATATTGTTTCCAAGATAAAGCCAAGGAGTGTGTGAGTCAAAAAACAGCTCGGCAATGCTGGCGATGTAATGATGGAAAGACATTCACAACAAGATTCAGACCAGGGAGAGTACAAAAAGACCTCAGTAAATTGGATGAAGTTTGGTACAAAGGTAGGAGAGCTCGACCTGTACAGAAACCTAGCATTTGTAGGGCTTGTCCATATAGTAAGAACAGATGCAATTATTCAGCAATATAGAAACGAATTCAGAGAGAGTACAACAGCACAGACCTTTTTACCTCAGAGGCTTAAGAAAAAGATGCCATGGTTCATTCATTGACAAGGCTCCTATCGCATGTGATGACTGCTAAGAGAGACCTCAAACGATTATATTACACGAATCGAAATCAAGACGCAAAACTAGATGCCAAGGAACTTGTTGCAGCAGCAATTACACTACAGAGGTTGCTTGAGGATCTTATCAAGAAGCGGCAAACAATCCGAGTGGCTAAGAAAATGCTCGAAGATAAAAAGGCTCAACTCAGTCTTCGCCGATGGTCGACTGGATTACCACGACGGACAAAGGATTTTCTTGCAAAATCCAAGAAGCTGGAACAGCAACATCTTCGAAAGTATCAACAGTCTTTTCTGGAATATATCAATAGCATCAGCAATGAACTTACAAAATGGATAGAAGATATAGAGACCCTGAAAGGCATGCCTCGACCACCTAGAGGATAATTATTGTGCTACCATCTCAGACGGGCAGCTATTCCACCAAATGACTTCAACTGAGCACCAGATTCTGTTTGATTTGAGAACACGAGTAACTTGCTGCCGTATGTATCCACTTCTTCATAGAGATCATCTAACTGCTCAGCAAGGTCTTCAATTACCATTACTGTATCAACACGACCTTGACGAAGTGCTTCCATGACCTCTTTTTGACCATATGTAACCGTATTGAGACCCTTCATCAGGTCTTCCAGGAAACCGTCCCAGGTCTGTTTTTCCTCGTAGATTTCAGTTTCACGAAGAATTCGTGAAGCCTCCTTCATAGCTTGATAAAGACCAGTTTCGTCAATGATACTCACAGGAATAATGGTTTCAGCAACCTTCTCTCTTAGCCGGTAATCAAGGTCGCCCTTCTCGAGGAACTCTTGACACCTAATGGTATTCCCTCCTAGGACAATTGCATCAACATTGTCCAAGTTATCTAGGAGCAAGTCACCCAGTATCCGACCAACATATTTGAAAAACTCCTGCATCTTCTCTTCTCTAATACGAAGATACCTTTTGGCACTCTGTCCACCAGCACGTGTCTTTCCAATGATGTAGAAGTCCTCATCTCGGACTAATTCCATATGCTTTCCACGAAGATAGCCAATTGTGACTTTTCCACCTTCTATAAGTACAATGACTACCAGACTCTTTGGGTGGGTCATGCTTTCAAGTTCTTCAGTAACAAACTCACGACCACAAAGGTAGATAAACTGTGAAATTGGAGTGGGTGGGACAACAATATCCCGAATCTCATTCCCAGTACCGCCCTCCTCCTCTATTCCAAAAAAGAATGCAAGACCATTATCAGGGATATTATTAATCTTCGTAAGTTCACTTAGAATGGCTGTGAGATTATCTGCAACATTCTTCCGATTTTGCTTACTCTTGATATTGTCTGCGCCAGCCAGTTCAGTTTTCACGAAGTTTATGACATCTGTAAGGTTTTTCGTGGGAGGAACATAAAGTGTTGTGAAGGAACTATGACGTCCTTTGTAAGCTTTAAGCTGCTCGACTTTTCTTTTAAGCCTGTGTCGCTCTAAGGACATTTTCTTCACCTTCACTGTTATGCGGTACACTGATTTCATCAAAAATCAGAAGCAGTACACTCTGCCAACAGAGTCACAAGTTTGAGCTTATTTTAACATTACGTAGCAGCCGCAATTTCTAT
>JBHLPA010000323.1:0-3175 GCA_048939935.1 Promethearchaeota archaeon
GCACTAATAGTGAGTATTGCGATATTTTCTCCAACATGGCTGCTTAATGACTCAGGAATAGTCACACATGTTAAACAGAAACACCTCGATTATCGGAGATGCCCCGATACTGAAGGTGTAGGGCGTTGGTACTCTAATCTCGTTGGAGGTTTCGGGATTCTTGCGTTCCCAATAGCGATGTTCCACAGATACTTCTATCAGAAATTCATTATTCTTGGGTTTCCATTGAATTTTGGAACAGTCATGGTGAGTCTGGGGTGGACAGTAGGTTTACCGTTTGCGACAATTGCGTTCATTCTCCCGCTGATTATTATGAACGAGTTTACAATCAAATGGGCTGGTCCCATTATGCAGAGGATTGCTAGAAGGCTGGGTGCTAACGATGTTCAGTTTCAGTACATAGGAACCGTCCAGCCTCTTGACTCTCAAATGATGTCTGAAGTTGAGGGGCTTTCTGATTCCATGGAGCAGTCAGATAGTTGATAGCGTGAGGACGGGATTTCTTGTCCACATTAACATATCCTTTACTCTTTAGTTCCTTCACTAATTTTTTGATGACAGATTTGGTCAGACCTGAATCCGTTTCAAGATCCTTGTAAGTTGTGTTGCGATTATTTTGAATGATTTTTAGCAGTCTGAACTCAGGGATTGAATCGATAGCAGCACGTAGAGAATCATTCTCTCGTCGCAATGCATTCTCATCACCGGATAACAACCGACTTATCTCATCTCGGAGGTCACTAATCTCTTCAACAAAAGAAAGTCGCTGTGCCTCATAACGGGCTACAACTCCATTTGATGCATGTATCAATTCTGCACTCAAATCATTTCCCAATCCGTCTAAAGCTTCGCGGGATGCCATTCGTGCTTCTCGAATAATCCCAGGGACATCCTCTGTGTCTAACCATTCACCATCAACAAGAGCCTCGATTTGAGCATAGTAGTCATCCAGACGCTTTACCCAAATATCTCGAATCTCCTGAAGCACTCCTGCAATTCTTAGTGTCATACGAGCTGCGCTATCATTTGTTGCAGTCATGGGCATCACAATTAGAAACTAAAGCCTGACAAAAAGAGAGCTAGTGTCACCCAGGTATGACCAGGGAGGATTCCTCGGCAACCCAGAAAATCCGATCCTTGATTTCTTCCAGAGTACTAGGCCAGAGGTTGTAAGATAGTTCAACACGTGCCATTAGAGGAACTGTTTCGTCAACCAAAAAGGCTTCAAGATCAAAACAATAGTAGAGTGGGGTGATATCCACTGTCTTCATCATGTTCTCGCTGATATCCAACCAGAGTAAATTCGGACAGTTTCTTAGAGAACTAAGATCAATCTTAAGTAAACCAGCATCTCTCAACCACAATCCTTCAAGGGCTTTGCAGTTTTTCAAAGGGGAGAGATCTAATTCGTCTAGTTTGTTGTTATTTAAAAACAGCTCCTGGAGGTTTAGACATGAAGCGAGAGGGCCCAGATCAATATCATACAGTTCGTTATTATCTAGACGAAGGAAACGTAATGCAGTGCATCTCTTGAGAGGAGATAAATCGATTTCATGAAAATCATTTGAATGGAGATTCAGTTCTTGCAGCTTAAGACATGACATGAGTGGGGATAAGTCAATCCTCTGAAGCTTATTGATCTCTAGAGAGAGTATGTCTAAGTTCGAGCAGTTCTCCAGACCCCCTAAATCAATAGAGGTGATAAGATTGGATCCGAGTAGCAGTTTCTCGAGGCTGGGACATTCACGTAATGGTTCTAAGTCAATGGATCGAATTAGATTGGCCGACAGATTGATAGTTCTTAGAGTCTTGCATTGTATGAGTTGTGAGAGGTCTATCTCAACGATTTTCCGACCAGAGAGGTCGACCTCGATAACATCATCCTGTGTCTGGAAATACATCTCAACTCCATTCTCAATCTTGAACATGATACGAATTTCAACCATATGATAGACTCCCAGCCTATCTTTTACTGTTTGATGTACTCAATATTATCATAAATCGTTGAGTATTATAACTCATCTTGGTGTGGAAGACTCATGAACCTCGTGAGACCATTGTATGCTATTCAGCTTCATGTTGATTGGGTCAGGAAAGTATGGTAAATGTTTCAATTTGTGGTTAGCTGTCAATACAACCTCGTCATCCACGGCAAATGATTCAAGATTATCAAAGTTAAACAGAACTGAAATATCAATTGATTGAAACGCATTCTCGTTCAGGTGTAGATACCGCAAATCTGCAGAGTGTTTAAGTGGACTGAGGTCAATTTCCCGTAGAAGATTTCCTGAGAGCACTAGGTATTGTAATTGGGATAATTCACTAAGTGGACTAAGATCTAGCTCCCTCAGTCGATTGTCGGAAATATAGAGCCACCTGAGTTCCTTACATTTTCCAAGCGGCGACACATCAATCTCTGTCAGTCTGTTGTCAGAGAGTTCAAGAGCCTGAAGACCACTACAGTGAGATAGAGGGGCGAGGTCAATATGAGTAAGCTCATTCGACGTCATGCTAAGTATTTTCAGACTTGAACAGAATGCCAAAGGTGAAAGATCGATCTCAGTTAATAGATTAGTATCAAGGCTGAGCTTTTCGAGTCTGCCGCATGAGCCAAGAGGTTCTAGGCTTACGGATTTTATACTCGTATCTGATAGGTCAATTTCCGTGTAATGGTCATCCTTTGCAACCTGATACTTCTCGCCATCTGATGCAACATACCGTATGGTGAACCGGGTCACCGTTTACCTCTCTCCGTTTCTTCATGTGATTATACCTTGATGTCTTTTTTGCTTATGACATCGAACCATAATAAAGGTCACTCGTGGTCTTTGTTTTCATGAAAATGGACAAATCAGGACCTATCAAGATGAGCCCAAGGCAATGGTTCAGGAATTGTTTCGACAAAACGACGAATTATTTCACTTACTCCATCAGGATTGTGGACTCCATCAAAAACTAATGCAGGTTTCTCATCATCTGCAGATGTGTAGACTTCCACATCGCCCATTCCGACTTTCCGCTCATCTGGAGGCCCTGAGCAGTGGAGCAGTGCAATCTCGTCATAGAACACCCTTTTGGTACTTCTTGAGAAAACACCTTTACGAACACGAACATTCCATGTCGTAATGATATACAATGTGAACCATCTCCTGCTTTCAGCCAAAGCCACCAATAT
>JBHLPA010000324.1:0-3172 GCA_048939935.1 Promethearchaeota archaeon
TCTGTCAACAGGTAGTTGAAGTGAAGAAATCAGGAGTAGGAACTCTGGTGTGCTGCAACCAACCGATGAGGCGCTATGAAGAAGACTAACGAATATCTCAGTCATTCGGTTGTACATTGACCCGGAGATCTTGAAATATCAATTTGATGTGTTGCTTTTTCACACTTGATAATGTTTATATTGGCTCTAGAGGGGCGATGCCAACGCTTCTTGAGGTGCATTATCAATGATTGAGTTACCAGCTACTGTACTCAGGACAAGAGGACTGCTAAACCTGAGATCCTTCATTGTAGATGAAGTGTTTGAATATGAGGACCGATATGTGATGTATCCCTCAAGGGAAATTCAAGGTCAGGTCCAGAAATATGTTGTTTGGATTCTCAAAGAGGAAAAGGTCGTAGGTGTGGCATACGTCAAAGATGTTGCCAGGGAGATGGAAGAGAAAGAGGCGCAGCGAGGTATGCTTGTTGGTGGTGCTCGATTTACTCCCGCTGCGAAAAAGATGGCTCGGATGGCTCGTGTCGAGCTCGTTGATGGTGGATATGCTTCATTTGATCTATTCCAACATGAACTTGTTCCTCAGCATATTATTGCTACCGAGGAAGAAATCCAGCTTGTACTGGCTCATTTTGGTATAAAGAAAAGCCAACTCCCTCGGATATTCAGGGATGATCCTGCAGTGAAAGTCTTGGGGGCTCGTCCCGGGCAAGTCATTCGAGTCGAACGTAATAGTCCCACTGCAGGTAGAGCTTATTACTATAGACTGGTTGTTGATTCGTCCTCCAGTTAGCCTGATTCATAGCGTGAAATTTCGAGGTTTGACAACGTTTATATCATTGGCCTAGAATCGGGACTCTGTTACGGGTGTTTTCCAATTTGTCAGAGCTATCTGAAATTCCAGCTATTGTCATAAAGACTCGATCATTACTTGCTCTCAGAGGATTTACTGCAAACCAACTCCTTGAATATGAAGATCGTTATGTGATGTTTCCCAAAAGGGACTCTGAGAAAGGTCTATTGAAATATACTGTCTGGATTTTGAAAGAAGAGAAAGTTGTTGGAGTAGCTATTGTAAGAGAACTGGTTAAGGAGATGGAAGAAACAGAGTCTCAACGAGGTATGCTTGTTGGTGGTGCTCGTTTTACTCCTGCTGCAAAAAAATTCGCCAAAGTTTCTCGGGTAGAACTCGTCCAAGGTAACTATGCATCTTTTGACCTATTTGATCATGAGCTTGTTCCACCTCATGTGATAGCTGAAGATAACGAGATTCATTTGGTCCTAGACCACTATGGGATTAACAAAACCCATTTACCAAGAATACAAAGTCGAGACCCTGCTGCTAGAGTACTTGGTGCCCGTCCTGGTCAAGTTATTAGAGTAGAAAGATCGAGCCCCACAGCTGGTGTGACTTATTATTATCGACTTGTTATTGACTCCTAATCCTATAGCACAACAAGTCCAAGTTGCACTGCTACTAAAAACAACACTGCACATGTAATAAGGGGTAATGTAATATTATCAGTGCCTTTTGGACTTACAAGCTCCACCACTGTACCTGTGATTGCACCTACAAATGCAAGCACAATCATCTGAATCCAAAGAATGTTCCCACTATCAATGAATACTGGATTTGACAAACTCACGATGCCAAACCACCAGCAGGCAAGAAGTACTCCTAGGAAGCCAAAGATAAAGACAGAAAGAGTTCCTGGTATACTCCTCTTAGATCCGAAAATCTCTCTTGTTGAATTCACACCGTATTTTATTCCAATCGGAGCACTCATTCCATCGCCAAACATCATGATGTGGATTGCTGCTGCGGCGATGTAATAGAGCTGATAATAGCCAGTGAAGGTGAATATTCCTGTGAGTACGGTGATTGAAACTGCGTACCATAGAGGTCCACGCACACTATTGTTCTCCAAATCCTCCGGTCTAGCCATCGCAGCAAAAAATCCGCTAAATCTGCTTGTATTTGCCAGGACTAGCATTATTACGAAGGTCAATGCAACTAAGGTCGCTACCCACGGATGGGGGTAGTATGGCACTGTCCAAATTGCGGCACCTGCGAAAAGATGTACAATCCTTCGAGTCATTTCTGAACCGAGTTTGAGTTTCTTTCTAGCAATGTCCGCTATTATTAGAATCATCGCTGCGTAGAATACAGCTATAAAATAAACGATGATGTCACCGAAGACAATTGTGAAATCCACCTGCATGTCCATTCCGCTCAAATCCAAGCCGAGCTAAACGGGTGCATATATCTATCGGCGACTTAAAACTTACCCACTAGCAGGTCTTGAAATTCTTCCTGTTGCTTTCTCAAGGCTAGCTATTGCATCTTTGACATCTTTCTTTATTTTCCTATCATCGGAACCACGAGCTGAAATCCAGACACGAATTCCCCTCGATGTGCCATATGGTTTAGGTAGAGATTTGATGTAGACATTCGTGAACTTTTTCATCACTGAGTCTATTGCGGGAGAAAATGATGACTCATCTTTCAAATCAAAAATCACTAGTTGCTCATAGAATTTCTGAGCCACATTCTCCTTTACCCAAGGAACAATCGAATCGTCAAAAATAAACTTCAACTCTGCAGGGACTCCAGGGAGACAGAAGATGGTTGTATTTTCATCCTGAATTTTCACCCCAGGAGCACCACCTACCTGATTATCTAGTGGAATTCCTCCTTCAGGGAATCGAGCCATTTTTCTTCTTGCTTCTGTCAGAGCTGGATCAGCAATAATCTTCTTCTCATGAAGAATCCTATACTGTCTCTCGATAATCTCAATCGCTTTTTTATCCTCCACAATCTCTCTGCCCAAAGCTGTGGCAATGGCTTTCAGAGTCATATCATCATGAGTCGGTCCAAGACCTCCTGAGGTGATGACCACATCGCAGACCTCCCGAGCAAATTGTAACGCTTTTCCTATCTCATCAATTTCGTCCCGCACTGACACTAACCTTCGAATATCCACACCTAATGCAACTAGTCTGGTCTCCATCCAATGGCAATTTGATTCAAGGACAATCCCATCTAGAAGTTCGTTTCCAATGGCAAGAAACCCTGCTGATAACGTTTCTTTCTTTGCAGTCATTCTATTCACCCACGTTCACTTCCTCGTCTAGATACTTGATAAGTGCCTTCAAAGTATCAAGACGCTCACCA
>JBHLPA010000325.1:0-1366 GCA_048939935.1 Promethearchaeota archaeon
TATACGGGGCTTATAGTGCTTACATTGCTGGTACGAAACCCGAATGAAGGTGGGCTTTTCATTGGAAAATGAGGTCGAAATCGAAATAGGTATGCAACATGTCCAAGTACCTGTTCGTGTGAATGGAAAAGGTCCCTTTTCATTCACTCTTGATACTGGAGCATCACTAACATCAATTTCAAAAAGAATTGCAGAAGAACTTGGCATCGAAACACGAGAAGGTAGTCGAGTAGAAGCAACCGGAGTAGGTGGCAGTATTCCTGTAAAATATGCTGATGTTGAAATCGGAATTGGAGCTCTTGAGTTTGAAAAGGACGAAGTCTATGTTATGGATTTCGATGCCATTTTTAGAGGTATTGGCAATCATGATGGAGTTTTCGGATTTACAACCTTGAATCAATGTGCAATGTCGTTAAACTACAGGACTAAAAGCCTGATGATAAGAAAAGGTAGCTCTGACCGTGATCTTCAATGGACACCCTTTCATTACATCAAAGATTCTCATCTTGTAGGAGTTCCAGTCCAGATTAATGGAAACGGACCTTTCGACTTTGTTCTTGATACTGGTGCTGGCAACACATGTATAACTCCAAAACTAGCAACACAAATCGGACTTGAAGCCAAGCCAGTTCAGGGCATAGCTCGAGGTCTTGGTGGGGATGTCCAACTGGAACTTGCAGCTGTAGATACTCTATCAATTGGAGAAACCACAATATCTAATTCCCAAATGGTTGTGATTGATCTCAGCAAGGTTTCACCAAAAGGAAACCTGATTGATAACGGGATTATAGGATATGATTTCCTCAGTAGATTTGAGACAGTAATAGATTATCCAAAGAAACGGTTCTCATTTATTGACGATTGAGAATCCTGAGATTCGGAAGACACTTAGGTAGATTTGCTAGGATAGAAGAGAGGTTCTAGCTATGAGTGAGGAGAGTACATATCAAGGCTACGACGGCACTACCATGCTGCTGCGAATCTGGAAACCTGAGAGTGAACCAAAAGCTATTGTACTTGGATTGCATGGATTAGGTTCTCATAGTGGACGGTTAGCATACTTGGGTGAAAGATTCATCGCAAAAGGATATGCATTCTATGCACCGGACCTGCGCGGATTTGGTACATTCCCCGGACGGAAAGGACATGTTGAGAGTTTCGACGAATATAATGAAGATTTAGAATCACTTATTGCATATCTGAAACTCCTCCACCAAGACAAGAAGTTATTTCTATTCGGCCATTCTTTGGGTGCTGTTTTCATCATCCATTACATTGTAAATCATCCTGATGAAGCAGATGGAATTCTTATTCCCGCTCCTGCTGTTTTTGAGAGGCTCAAAGTAAGTTCAGCGACTAGAGCGAT
>JBHLPA010000325.1:1376-3158 GCA_048939935.1 Promethearchaeota archaeon
AACTCAATGTGAAGATGTACTTTGACAATGGTCTGGATTATGAGTTGATTTCAAGAAATCCGGAGATTGTCAAGGATAATCGAGAAGATCCTCTTAGGTTTGACAAAGCAACACCAAGATTTGCTGTGGAGGGATTGCAAGCAAGTAAAGATGCGTTTGACCTTGCTAATAGAATCACTGTACCAGTCCTACTTCAACAATCTGGTGATGACCTTATTCTCGATCCTGAACGTAACAAGGAATTCTTTGACAACATTGCTTCCGAAGACAAAACTTGGAAACTCTATCCCGGCTTGTATCATGAACCCTATCATGAGGAAGGTGCAGAGGAAGTCTTTTCTGATATGTTCAATTGGCTTGAAGACCATCTCTGATTACTATTCATGATGAGTCACTAGTTTAATGTGCTGGATATGTGCTCCGAAGTTTGGTTGAATTCTATTTGCAGCAACAGCCTCAGATAAACCCTGAATCTTCTGAATTAGCATTTTATATTGCTTGTCTATCAGGTCGATACTAACTGAAAGATTGTCATTCCAACTTATTTCAGTCATGTTTCTTCCCGCTTTCCCTCGTAGTCATAGGGATTGCTCAAAGTCAGTAGTTTTGAACTTGAACTATGAAAACCCTTTTACATGCTATTCTAGAGAAACCCAAAATAATCTACATTTCGGGGGCTCTCGCAGATGGTTTTCATAGAACGAACCAGCAACTAGTCTGGTGGCATTACCTTTCTCCATAGATTTCCTAACCCTGCTGTCAACGTCCTCTACAGGATTGAAAGTATCACACGAAAGACAGACCTTGCTCCAAATGACAGGAATCCCAAGACACACCGTGTGTCACAATTTGATGAAGGGATGATTCAGTACTTCCGTACCTTTCATCGAGAAATTCATGCAACTGGTAGACGCGTTGTCAACTAATGAGATATGGATGCGTGTTTTCGAAGTACATCTCAAATCGCTAAAGACATAGGAGCGGAAAGTCTTAGTTGTATAAGTAAGAGGTGGCCAGGCTTAAGATCAGAACTCGGTAGTTAGCTTATTCACCTTGAGATGTATTTGGATGTGTCGCCTGAAATAGAGGAGAGTATTGGTTTCACAAGAGAGAACACTCAGTCGATCAAGATGATCAATACTCTCTTTGATAGATAATGAATTCCAGGAAGTATCAAATCTCTTTCAAAGAAATTTCGGAAGCCTTATGTCGAAGATAGCGGCATAGTTTAAGCTACAGTGTTATCATATCAATGATACATCTTCATGACTCTCTCAGATGAGAGAGAACAATGACTTCTTGTATTTCAACACTTTAAGAAATCAAATTAAGTCTGAGATGAGAGAGATGCCATACATTGTTACACATTCTCGTTATCCGACCCATAAGATACCTGAAGTAGCTAAGAGATATCTCAAGGTGATGGAGAAATTTCCACCAGATGAAACACTAAGCGAAGAAATCGTACCTGCATCAGTCAAAGCCACAGAGCGAGGAATTGCTTCAATTGGCATATCACTGGTTAAAGAAGGAAAACTGGAAGAAGCCTTGGCACGAACCACACAAGCTATGGTAATGTATCACGATATCGAAGGATACGAATTTTCAATAGAAGTGCAAAATACAGTTTCAGAAGCGCTAGCTTTTATTGGAATGAGCACATCAGAGTAAATAGTTTGAGGGGGAGTTACTTTCTCTCGTAGCTCTTCCCTTTTTTTATGAATAAGTTTAATCAGCTATGCATTCTTGCACACCGACTCCAGTTTTTTCGAAGTAGAGATC
>JBHLPA010000033.1:0-12801 GCA_048939935.1 Promethearchaeota archaeon
TCTTATATCATTCACACTACTTACAGCCATATCTAGGGATGCCACAAGCGCTCCATTCGGACCCAATCCAAAGGAGCTCATAATCTCTCCATAGTCCACATATTCCCTAATATCAACATCACTTGTATATGGGGGAGAACCCACACCAGGATCAAGATTGACAACAGTCACACTCAAATCCGAACCAACCAACCACTTCTCCAGTGATGCTGTAAGTAGGGATTTTCCTGAACCCGCTGTTCCAACTATAAATGTGAAAAACATCTGCAGAACCGACACGATGTGTTCAAGCAAGCTCTTTGAGTTCTTCGGTACAATCCCTATTCACTAAATTTGATGAAAAAATAGTTCAAATCGGTATCTACGTAACTCTTATAGCGATTATAAAAGGCAGGAAGTCTATGGACAATAGTGAGGCACTCCGGAGGCTGGCAGAAGCAATGGCTGGTGAGATATGCCTCGTAGAAAATGACCCTGGAGCAGTCATGCGTCGTTGGCGTGAGAGGTTTCACATCTCTCAGAAAAATCTTGCCAAATATCTCAATGTTTCACCTTCTGTAATCAGTGACTATGAAAGTGGTAGAAGGAAATCTCCCCGTGTTGAAACAATTAAACGGTTTGTAGAAGGCTTGATTGAGATGGATGCATCAGACGGTGGAAGAGTAGCTATGGCCCTAGAGAAACTAATCACCCCTGAAATATCGTCTGATGCAATCCTTGATAGCCGTGAATTTGGTGTTCCAATACCAGCACGATTACTTGTAGAACATCTTGATTGTAAAGTCTTAACCCATCAAAACCTGCTTGACAGGGATATTTATGGTTATACCGCTCTTGATAGTATCAAAGCAATCGTAAGTTTGACACCGCAACAGCTTCTCCGACTTTATGGTGGCACAACCCAACGGGGAGCAATTCTTACTAATGTTACAACAGGACGTTCCCCAATGGTGGCGATTAAAGCCAGTCAAATCGGTACTTCAGTTGCAGTAAAACCTGCAGTTGTCATACTTCAAGGGATCAAAGAGTTAGACCCGCTGGCAGTACGAATAGCTGACAGCATACACCTACCTTTATGTATATCAGAAATAGATTCAGCTGCGGAATTAGTCCGTGAGATACGACTATTTGACCCAAAGATGTGATACAGCCTCAATATGGTGAGAAATGATGAAATTCTCTATGGAGATTAATGACCCCATTCATGGTTTCATAGGTATCACCGATACCGAGGCCAAAATTATCGATTCCTTGCCTTATCAGAGACTGCGACGAATAAAACAACTTTCTGGTGGTCATTTTGTATATCCAACTGCGGAACATACACGGTTTGGTCATTGTATTGGTGTAATGTATCTCTCAGGGCTCAGTGGTAGAAGACTTTTGAGTAGAATGGGTCTCGGAGATCAAAAGCTCCAAGAAGTAAGGATTGCTGGTCTTCTTCATGATATTGGTCATGGTCCTTTCAGTCATGTCTTTGAGGAAGTAATGATAGAAAAACGCGGAATGAATCATGAGGATGTTACGGAGTGGATAATCCTAAAGAGCGAGCTTGGTGAATTATTAGAAGCAGATGGAATCTCAAAGAAACGAATTGGTGACTTAGTTAGAGGTCGCCAAAAAAACAAGAAAGACAAGATTATAGCTGGAATTGTTGCCGGGCAAATTGATTCAGATAAAATGGACTATCTTATTCGTGATTCATTCTACTGCGGAGTGAATTACGGGCTAGTTGATATTCATCGTCTCATTGACAGTATTGAAATTTCAAAGGATTACAACATGCAGTTTGATATCGCTGCAAGAGGAGCACTGGAATCATTTCTTGTGGCAAGGTACGAGATGTTTCTCAATGTCTATTACCATAAAACAGTGCGTAGTGTCGAAGTGATGCTTGTCAGATTAATTGATGCTGCAGACAAAGTACTAAATCTCACCAGCTTTTCAACTCCTGAGGAGTTCTTAGAACTTGATGATATGTCACTCATATCTAATATCCGAAAGATTGATCCTTCAGAATCAGAGGATGCGAAAGAAGCAATAAGGATGGTCAATCTACTTGATTCTCGCACCCTTTACAAATCAGCCTTTGAAAAAGTACTCCATACAGAAGACCGTTTTGTTTCGAAGATTCTAACTAAAAGTAAAGTTCGTGAAAGCATCCAAGATGAAATTGCATCCATTGCTGGAGTCAACCATGAAGACGTGATAGTTGATGTACCCACTTTACCATCTGTTCCATACAATCCTCATCAACTTGACCCAATGGAAATAGGCATCTTTGAGATAGTCGATGGAAAAAGGGTCGCTCACAATCTTTCCAATTACTCAAACATTGCAGATATGATGAAAACTTACCTTGATGTAATTCGTGTATATACATTTGATAAGCATCGTGTGAAAGTAGGAAGAGCTGCACGCGAAGTTTTCCAAGAGGTTCCAGATACTGCATTGATACATATGTAGCTTTTTTTCCACTATAATATGCAACCTTAGACCAGATTTACAGAGTGCATATCGGTCAAGTCTATTTCTGTGTGGTGGTTAAATAGTAACAAGACGGATTCTACATTGAACCCAACATTCCATCCGGGGCTGAGTATGTGAGCGACGAACTGAATGAAACCCTACAGAACATTAAAGCCATCACCGGAGTTGAAAATGTCGTTTTAATCCAAAAAGACGGGCTCCCTGTTGCGAGCGCTGGAGTATGGTTCAGTAAGGATGAAGTCTTTGCAGTGGCATCCTCAACTTGCGCGATTTTTGGAGTTGCTAAACTCATACATGGTAATTTCAACTACTTACTGATGGAGTCTGACACGTCTAAGGTCTTCCTTGCTTCGTTGCCAAATGACCCAGATTACTTCCTGACAGTAACTACTGCACCACGAGTTAATCTTGCTGCATTATTCATAGAGATGAAAGACAATCTATCCAGGCTTTCTTTCCTTCTCAGAGAACATGTAGATGGAAGACTTCCACCACTCCGATCATATAGTATGGACGAAACTCAGAAAGTACTACAAGGATTTGCTGTAGCTGAAGGTCGAAACACAAACTATGGTATTTCACGTTCCATGATTTCACTGGACAGGTCACAAGCACTAAGTCTTAGGGCACTTCTGCGTCAAGTTCATGATTGTATCCCAAACATTGGGTCTGTTTTCTTGTCACTCAGTGGTGGAGTCAGAGTTTCATTAGAGGGGTTTACTAACGATAGACTTGCTGCAATGTCTTTTGCACTTCATGATGCATCTGAACGTGTTGTGCGAACTTTGAGGAATAGTTCACTTCAGACGGTTTTATGTGAAACCTCAGAAACACGTCACTTTATCTATGCTGTTCCAAACGGTGTGTTCAGCCTTTGGGTGGATAAAGACAGCCAAAAACTTGGGCTAATGCGACTTCTACTGAAACACTACATTGAGGAAGTACGACGAGTTTTAGCCGCCGCATCTGCAGTAAAACCATCAGTTCCAGATGATTTGAAGGAACTGCTACTATCTGGAGGTTCCGATAGCAGTATAATGTTGACGAGGAGAGAACCATGACATATTCAATTATGAAATTAATAGAGTTGATGGGCGATCAGTTCCCACTCCTACTAAACACATTACTAGAACGGATGCCAGTAATCGTTGCAGGGGAGGACATTGAGATTGTAGACGATATCACTGAGAGTCTGACAACTCTATGTCCGCATAGACATAAGCTAGTATTTTGGAGGGATTTCACATCAGAATCAGAGATTGTTTCAGTTTGGGAAGAAGAGAAACACAACTATGAAGTCAGCAGAACCATTGTTTGCGGTCTCTCAGGGAATCTTAGACTTGCAATGGATCGAATCTCGCATTTTGCTGGTTGGATTCTTGCTGTCCCATTGGGATTCACAGTACTTGGGGTACAAGTGACCGAAAGCACTCTTCAAGATGTGACTGCGCATGTTCTCAAAAACTCAGGTAACTGTGGACTATTACGAGTGAGTTCGCCATCAGCTATAACTTTCTCACTTGTAAGACCATCTGATAGTAGCTTAGATGTTGAAAAGAAAATAGTAAACAAAATCCTAGTTCGAAAGAAACAATCACTGGAAAGAATCAGAAGACTTCTAACAAAGTCACTTCGTGGTCTCGATGTATCAAATCATATTTTGACTGCGGTTCTCAAATTGGACGACGAATCTGAGAAACTGACACAAGATGTCTTTGAGGAAGAGATAAACAATTATGTTCATGCTGCTCGAAGAGCCGTCACTTTACTGTCAAGAATTCGTTTGGCGAGAGAACTTGGGGCATCCACCACTCTAACAGAAAGAAATCTCTATGAGGCTATTGGGTGGGATGGAGGAGAACTACCCGACTTAATTCAGTTCATTAGAGCTGAATGGCATGAAGATTTCTCAGATTGCGTTAAAAGTGGAGCTTTGTCAGGACTCGGAGCTTGGGTAGACAGCATGTGGGGAACATGACCGGAGATCTGTAAAATGATAATCGACTATGGCAATCGTACTGTGGGACTCAAAATAGTTTTCTTTGGCCCTGCAATGGGTGGAAAGACAACCTCGATTCGTTGGTTGTTCTCAACACTTGACTATGCAGAGAAACTTACCTCAATAGAAAACACTGTTGGAAGAACAATGTTTTGTGACTTTGGTACAATTCCATTTTCATTGAGTAGCAGCTGGACCATAAACGCCCACATTTGGTCAGCTACAGGTCAGGATTTCTATAGATCAACGAGAGAGGTAGTGTTAGTTGGAGCTGATGGAGTAATCTTCATTGCAGACTCCCAAGAACATCTACTTGATGAGAATCTAGCAAGCTGGAACGAGCTAATGTCAATGATTGAGGAGGAAGAACGCCCACTCCCATTGATTGTATGTCTTAACAAACAAGACCTGCCAACTGCGATTGATGAAGAAACGCTTAGAAGGCATCTAAAAATCCCATCATCTGTACCAGTTTTCAAGAGTATAGCAAGAGAAGGGCATAATGTCATGGAAGCTTTTCAATATCTATTTCAAAGTGCTATGCGTGCAAGCATACTCACTCAACCTGTTTAGTGAGCGCGTAAGTTGAAGATCAATAGATTTCAAACAAACCATTTATACGACCTGATAAATCAAAAGCCATTATTCTAGATATAGACAATATATGATATCCAAAAACTATTTCTGAGGTTCCTAATGTTGGACTCTATGCAAGAAAAGCCGAATTTTGTTTTTATTACAGGTGGCGTTCTGTCAGGTATTGGAAAAGGAGTCACGACTGCATCTATTGCCAAACTATTCCAATTCCGTGGGTATAGCATCCGTATCATTAAGATTGATCCATATCTGAACATAGATCCCGGTACATTAAATCCGATTGAACATGGAGAGGTCTTTGTTACAGACCAGACTTGGACATTTCAACCCGTTGATGGATTTGAATTCACAATCTCCGAGATTGACTTAGACTTTGGAACATATGAACGGTTCACTGGAATGGAGGTACATCCATCCCAAAACATAACATCAGGACAAATCTACATCTCAGTAATTCTTGAGGAACGAAAAGGAGGATTCCTAGGAAGGACCGTCCAAATCATACCTCATATAACAGAGAGAATCAAACAGAGGATTTGGGATGTAGTAAAGAAAGACCCCATACCAGATGTTCTTTTAGTAGAAATAGGTGGGACCGTTGGCGACATAGAAGCAATGCCGTTTCTTGAAGCTGTGAGACAGATTGTACGAGAGCTTGGCAGGACTAGAACTGCTGTCGTTCATGTCACCCTTGTTCCATACATGAAATCCGTAGGGGAGTTCAAGACTAAACCAACTCAGCATAGTGTCAGAACCCTCCAAAGTTTGGGTCTTCAACCAGATATCACAATTTGTAGGGCAGAACGAAAACTTCCAGAGCCTGCAAAAGAGAAGATTGCCCTATTCTGTAACATACCTAATGAGAGAGTTATTTCAAATCCTGACATTCCTGTGATATATCAGCTTCCGCTTTCTTTCGAGGAACAAGGTCTTGGTAACATACTAGTCGAACATTTCGCAATGGACCAAAGGACCCCAGATACTGAAGCTTGGTCTAAGATGGTGGAGTCTTACGAGAAAGCGACCGAACCAGTCGTTATTGCGATGCCGGGTAAATATACTACACTGGGAGATTCTTACAAAAGCATTAACCAAGCACTGGTCCATGCCGCTGCGGCGTGTGGTGCAAAGATTGAGATGCGATGGATTGAAACCGAGGAACGATGCACCGAGGAATATCTGATGGAGGATATGTCCGATGTGGATGGTGTTCTTCTGACACCTGGTTTTGGAGAACGCGGTGTCGAAGGTATGATATGTGCAGCAGCTGTGGCGTTGAAGTTGAAGATGCCACTCCTTGGCATATGCTATGGTGCTCAGCTTTCTACAGTGGCATTTGCTAGAACTATCATGAACTGGAAAGGTGCTCATACTACCGAAGTAGATATTGATAGTCTCTATCCTGTAGTTGACCTAATGGATGAACAGAAGAGTATTGATGAAAAAGGTGGCACCATGCGTCTCGGCGGTCATGATGTCCACATCGTTGAAGGTACTCATCTGCATAAAGTATATGGTGTCAGTAAGGTCCGTGAGAGGTTTCGTCATAGATATCATCTGATTGACCGTTATCTGAACAAGATGGATGAGATGGGACTGAAGGTTTCAGCCTATGACTCAACAGGACGAATAATCAATGCAATCGAGTTAGTTGATCACCCATTCTGGATTGGAGTACAATATCATCCAGAGTTCAGATCACGTCCTGATAACCCCCATCCACTTTACTTGGGATTAATTAAGGCGGCTCTGGAATACAGAAAGGTGAGAGTGAAAAGGTAGTGGAGAGAAACCTCGACAAATTACTATCTAAATTGGTTGAAGAAATCGAACACATCGAGGTTACAAGAGAGCAATTTGGAGAGGTTCTTAGAAAAATCAGAAACAAGATTGATTTGGGAAAATTCCCTGCAGTGTCATCAAATATCGTTGACAAACAATTCTACACGAAAATCGAACCTACCACTCTATCAGGTCTACGAATCGCTGGTGTGGATGGAGGTCTCGTCAGGAAACGATTTAGATCCATGGATTTAATTCTAACAAGAAGCATCGCAGTTATTTTCCAATTTGGACCAGAAGATGGTCCTGCCGTAGATTTCTACCCTGATGCTTTTCCCGAACCAAAGGTAAGTCCTCTAATGCTTACTTTATCCAGTATTGAATTGGACCAGCTGGCATCTCTTGAAAGGATGGCTGCTGAACTCAGAGTTACCTTATCAGTTCTTGAAGAATTTCACACAAACCTGATACTACTTGATGGTTCCTTATTCTACCATCCTCGAGACCGTCCGCAAACTGGATCAATTGTATATGAAAAATTCCAAGAAGTCTTGTCTCTCTATAAACAACTTTATCACAAAGCTCGAAAGAAAGGGATTACTCTCGTAGGTATAGTAAAGGATAGTAGGTCTACACGAGTTGCCACAATAATGGGAGAGATACTTCCCCATATCGTTCGCAAACCCGAAGTCTTTGAAATGATGCAAGGAGTCGACTATAGATGGTTACTTAAGATATCTCGAGACTGCGACCTTCTTGATACATTTCTTGAGGAAGGAGAACGATCCTTTGTTTTTCGATATTCATCAGAACTTAATCTCAACACAAATTCACCAAAAGATGATCTATCCACTTGGGCTTCCCAAATCTGGGTCACTTATCTAAAGACAGCCAGAGACGATCTACCACTAAGAGTCGAATTTCTTTCAGCCGAAGATGATGAGCTAGTCACTGACAAACTAGACAAAGCTCTTTCAGCAATACTCCCGCTTTCCTCACAGCATCCAGAGTATGGTATTCCTACCCCCATTCTCGAAGCCGATGCTCGCGCGAAAATTACTGCAAATGAAACACGACTCATTATTGACAGACTCATGGCGTTGTCTGGACTTACTTATATGACACTCGAAAAAAGACGCTCAAGAAATCCGTTTGGAGGTTAATCAATGTCTGATTTTCCAACAATCACAAGACTCGGAACTGTTGTTTCTACTGATTCTGGTCCCAATGTTATGGAATTCTCTTTTGTGCTGGAAGGCGGTCCCCGGGAAATCATTGCACATCGTGGTGAATTCATATCGGTCGTTACTGATGCTGGTACAGTGATAGCAAGAGTTCAGGACCTTGTCCGAACAAATCGTTACTATCAACATGCAGAAGCTGTCCGGGAATACCAATCAAGAGGTGAGCCTCTACGTTCGATATTTCCTACAGACAGATGGCAGTATACAGTAGCCAAAGCTCGGGTTCTGGGTCTCTGGAGCGATGGTCGAACAATTCGACCTTATTTTGCAGTTTCCCCAGGAGCTGTTGTCAGAAGAGTTGATGAAGACATACTGGCCTCCTTCCTAAAACTTGACTTAGAAAAAGGTCTTCACCTTGGTCAGCTGGCACATCAGAACCTTGAGTTCGCTCCATCGCTTGATCGTTTGCTATCAAAACATCTAGCAATTCTAGCAATGAGTGGGGCAGGCAAATCATACTTTGTTTCTGTTCTTCTAGAGGAATTACTCTCCCTACCTAAGGACAGAGGGCGTCTCTCCGTTATTGTTATTGATGTGCATGGTGAATATACCTACCTGAAGGACACAACTCCCGAAGCACTTGGACTGTCCAAAGGGCAAGTCGAAGTAGAACATATACGAGGTACACACTTTCAAATCCCCGTTCAGATGCTCTCCGCAGAAGCAATTGGTGCTTTTGTCTCGGACATGAGCTCAATCCAAGTACGTGACTTGCGTCGCGTAGTGTCTGAGATGAAACACACACTAAAAGAAGGATACACACTGACTGATATTGTAGAATATGTCCAGAATGACGAAAAAATCAGTAAAAACACACGGGAAGCACTCTCAGGTTGGTTGATCAATTTAGACGAAACAGGACTATTTGGTAAAGAAGCAGCTCCGAATATCAAAAGTGTTGTGAGACCCGGAAAAATCACATTGATAGACTTGAGTGATTTCATCAGTCTCAAAAAGAAACAGATTATTGTTTCATACCTTGTCAATGAGCTTCTCTATCTAAGAAGACGTGAAACGATTCCACCATTTTTGCTAGTCCTTGAAGAAGCTCACCAATTTTGTCCTGAGAGTCGACACGAATTAGCCTTGCCAAAGAGTCGTATTGAAACAATTGCCCGAGAGGGTAGAAAATTCTACGCTCTCCTATGTCTGATTTCCCAGAGACCTGTGAAACTATCCACAACCGTTCTAAGCCAATGCAGTAATCAGGCGATTCTCAGATGTACAAATCCATATGATTTAGACCATATCGGAAAATCCAGTGAGGGTATTGATAGACCCTCTCTGGATGCTATCACTACCCTCGAGATCGGAGAAGCTCTCTTTGTTGGTGAAACTGTATCGGTACCAACTTTTGTGAAAATCCGCCAACGGAAATTTGAACCAACTGGTATAATCAGAAGCCTGTCCGAGGCTGTGAAGAAATCAGACAAATGATGTATCTCCGCAAAATCCTGATAAGACGAAAAAATTGTATTTGATTAGGGATATCAAAGAAATGAATCAGGGGTTTTGACCAATTGTCCGATGATGAACTTAATGAGATAAAACAACTCATTGACTCAATGCAATCAGGTCTTGTGGAGCTATTTGACCAGCTTCGTGAATTACGTAGTCGTCTGAACATTGTTTCAGATACTAGTTCGGAAACGTCTTCCTCAATTCTACCACTATTCTCCGAAGTCAAGGCACCAGCTTTAGATACTGCTGAATCTGAAACAATCCCTCGAATTGATGATGAGGATCCTTCTTTCACTGTAGTAGAAAGCGACCCGCCTACTGAAACGATAATATCTGAAGACCCAGACAGTGGAAACGATGCAAAGGTAAACCGAGTTCTCGATCCAATTGCACATGAATTAAGAACTGGAGAAGCTCCTGCAGAGATAATTCTTGAGTATCTTCAGGCTGCAAGAGAGTACCTGATTGATGACACTAGCGACCCACAAAAAAGCAAGGTTGCCAGAGATATGGACATTGTTCTCAATTTCCTGAAGGCACGAGGAACGAGAACAATACGTCCAGATGAAAGAGATAATATTCTGAAAAGAATCCGTCGTTGGAAAGCTCATCTAACAGTATAAATTAGCTCTCCAACAAACTACCTGTATGAGTTCCAATTGATTTGGGTGATTATTCCAAGTCAATAACGATGCGTTTTATCTTTGTCCAGGATATCTTCTTGAGACCGTGCTGACCAGGCTCATATCTACAATCCAGTAAATCTGCATCTTTTAATATCTTAATTTGGGCACTTGCGTTGGCTTCAGTTCCACCGAGGTGTCTAGCAACTCGTGTCACATCTTTCTCTCCCTGAAGTAAAATCTTCAGTATCTTTAGCCGGGTTCCTGATGATAAGGCACGTCCAATTCGTAAAATTGCGTCGTCATTGTTAACTTCAAGTGTTTCAGACAGTTATAACACCTCGATTGAGTGTTGGTCGTTGCTCAAGCCCGGCTTTATTATAGTTGTTGTTTGAGGATAATTCAAAGAGATATAAGTGCAAGTTTGAACCAATAAATAGGTTCATAGGCGATTCTTAGTTCTTCATACCGAGTGCTGAGCCATATGGATGAAGATGGCATTTTCATCATTGGTTTTGATATACTACCTTCATATAGTGCCGGTTCAAAACGAGCTCCAAAATTTGCTTGTGTAATAACCAGAGATGATGTAGTTCTAAATGAATATCCCGAGATTTCTAGAGGTGGTTTGCTCAAACTAGTCCGTGAAGTCGCTCCAAAATGGCTTTGCACCGACAATATCTTCGAAATCGTTCCAGATACAAAGTCCCTTTTTCGTCTTGTGGACAGAATTCCTACTGACACTAAAATAGTTCAAGTGACTGGGGTTCCCCCTCATCAGACACCTCTTAAGATTCTAGCAAAACGCCATGGTTTGAGTGTTCGAGGAAAGCCTACCCCTCTTCAATCAGCACGCATTGCAGCTCAATTAGCTTCTCTAGGAGTTGGTCACAGATTAGAATGTTTTGGGGAGCAGACTGAAATCAAAGTGACCCGTGGTCGTAAACCAGGCCGCGGCGGACAAAGTGCGAACAGATATCGCCGCAGAGTTCACTCACAAATTCAACAAATGACTCGTTTCATAGAGTCACAACTGAAAGCTGCTGAGATTGATTACGATCTTGACCTCCGAGGATCTGATTTTGGCTATGCTAGTGTAAGACTTGTTGCATACGCACCTTTGCCAGCTATTCGTAGCATTGTTGAAACAAAACGTGGTGGGGACTTCAATGTTCTCATTTCTCCAGTTCGTAAAAGAGTAGAGTTTCTCTCCCTTGAACCTCGTCCTGTTAGTTCTGGATTGAAACCAAAGTACTTCATTCTGGGTATAGACCCTGGAACAACCGCCGCGTATTGTCTTCTAAAACTAAATGGAAAAATCCATACATTGAGAAGTAAGAAAGGACTAACAAGAGCAGATATTATCAGAGAGGTATATGAAAAGGGAATACCTGCAATCATAGCCTCCGACGTACCCCAGACACCACACCTAGTTGAGAAGATAGCCAGCACCGTTAATGCACCAATATTTACACCAAAGAAACCAATTGCTGTTGCAGACAAAAATGAGTTAGCTCGAGAATATGGCAATGAAATGAAGATACATAATGCTCATGAAAGAGATGCGTTAACAGCGGCAGTCTATGCGTTCAAAAGCTTGCTTCCTAAATTTCAACAAATTGACCAACTGATTCGTGATGAACAATTATCAGTTGACAGAAATTATCTGAAAGCCTTGGTGATTAAAGGGTCCTCGATCAATGAAGCTCTTGCAAAGATAGAGTGTGAGGAATCAGAACCTGTAGATGCTGTTCCAGAGCAACAGCCAGTTGAAGAAGAACCATTGACTCAGGAAAGGTATGACTCTCTAAATGAAAAAACTGAACATTTGGAAGCTGAGAACAAAGTACTCTGTGAAAAGATTGAGGATCTACAAAGATTCGTGGAGTATCTGAAATTTAGAGAGAGTGAGCTTTCAGAAAGCCTCGAGATTGTTTCCCGAGAAAATCACTGGAAAATAAAACGAGACCGTGAAGTAGAGAAAGCAAAGTCAACCCTGAAAAAAGCACAACGAGAAGCAAGATCCCTTAGAAAACAAGTAGACACTCTACGTAAACGACTTGAACGTCTAACGGGGGTCAAACGGTTAGAGATGCGCGGGGATATGCTCGCGGTCAAAGTAATTTCCCATTTCACACGTGAGAGTATTGAAGAGTTTAACAAAAAAGTTGGTTTGAAGAAAGGTGATGTAGTACTCTTCGAAGACGCTTCTGGTGGTGGTCCACAGACAGCAGGAATTCTGATTGATAGAGAAGTACGTGCTGTAGTAGTAGATACGCCTCTATCCCATCTTCCCAGAGATGAATTGATTAAAGCACTCATCCCTGTCGTTGATGCAAAAGAGGTAGAGCTACAAAGAGTGGACGAATTTGCATTCATTAGTCGTAGTAAATTCAATCAACAACTACAATCATTTATTCAGACTGCACGCGAAGAAGCTCGTAAAAAGGGCGAAGAACAACTGGTGGAATTAGTAGAGAGATACCGTCGTGAGATTGAGCGATGAACTAGAGAAACCTCTACAATCTAATGTTACTCAGGAATCTGAATCCATAGAATATTATTGCCTCTTATCAGAACTTGACCGTACTTGGCCTTGGTTTCG
>JBHLPA010000326.1:0-3142 GCA_048939935.1 Promethearchaeota archaeon
TCAGGTTCTGCAATTCCAGCCCATCCAAATAAGGACCACTCGAAGCCATCAGGATTGCCGGACGCAATGCCTGTCAAAATCATGATGGATATGAGTACGAACAGAACTACTAAGGTGGGAATTATGATTCTCAAAGCAGTGTTTCTATCCATCATATACCCTCCTCAATAGTTGGTGAAAGTTCCACAGGTTTTCTGCGGAGGGCTTTCCCTGTATCGCTGTCCTTTAGGAATGAGATCATGTTTGGTGCGGCTTTGACAAAGTAGAGAAGAATGACGAATGTAAGAATAGCTTCTCCTATAGCGATGATTCCATGAATGCTGGTGATGATATACACAAATTCGAAACCCAAACCAGGAATTGTCAGCAACTCAAGGCCCAATACGAATGCTGCGACGACTGTTGTGATAAATGCGGCAATTGGTGTTGCAACAAGAACAGAAACTTTCTCATCTCGGAATCTAGTTAGTCCTTTGAATAGGATGTAAGCAATGCCCCATCCTAGCACTGCACTTAAGAAACCCATATTGAAGAAGTTAAGGCCAAAGGCAAATAGCCCGCCATCACCATATAATGCTTGAACAAACAAGACTAATGCCATTATCACCATTGCGGCCCAAGGTCCTAGCATCACCGCCAAAAGTGTTGTACCGACGAGATGTCCACTTGCAGGAGGGACTGGAAAATTCACAAATTGTGCAGCAAATATAACAGCAGCCAATACACCCATGTATGGAGTTAGTCGGTCATCAAATCGTTTATTGACCTTATACACTGCAAATCCAAGAATGGGTAGACTAATGAATAAGAAGAGGACATAGACCCAGAAAGGCAAAACACCATCAGGAACATGCATTATTCTCGCACCTCTACTATCTAAGTGCAGAGATATTTACTTAAGTGTGTTACTTCTGATGAAATCGTGTTACTATTAATGGATGTTCGTGTCATGACGTTGAAAAGATTTGGAGTATCTGTCCCTGAAGAGTTGTTAGAGAAATTTGATGGACTTGTTGACAAGAAGGGATACATAGGAAGATCTGAAGCAATTCGCGATGCTATGAGAGAATATATTTCACAGTCTGAATGGGAATCTGGAATAGAACATGAAAACACTATAGCCACTTTGAACATTGTGTATCAACACAAAGCTAGATTGATGGCAGACCTCATGAATGTACAACACCATGCTCAAGCACAGGTGATCTCGACTGTGCATATCCACGCAACACATGAACGATGTCTCGAAGTAATTACTCTGAGAGGCTCAAGTAGGTCAATTGAGTCTTTTGCAAACCAGGTATCAGGACTAAAGGGGATAGAATACGTCAAGCTCTTCACATTTTTCCTTCCAGAAAAGGAGGATGATGGTTGGGAAACAAGGGAGCCTACGTGAAGATTGTAGATGGTCAGGTTTCAGTGCACCAGTGGTAAGGGAATGCTTAGAGTAATAACTGTTCAAATCAAAAGTGACCCAGAGCGAGTTTCAATGGTTCAGTTCCACATCTTCACACCTAGTGTTAACGAGTTCATCTCCTTGATAGAGCAACAGAAGAATATCAGATGGAAAAAGGTCTGGTATGTCGAAGAGAAAATCATAGGAGTATATTTCATCGAGGTTATCCCAAGCAGGTTCTCTACGGAGTCAGCATTGTTGAACATTGTTATCGAGCATGATCAAAAGGAGAAATTCTGTCAGATTTGGATAGAACCTTTTGGAATAGGACATGTATCCCCAGACAGAAAGATGATGGACTTGATTCACAGCATAGGTTATATTGCGACATCAAACGATTGGCGATTTGAACGAGTTCCCATATCGTACAGAGGTGACACATGTCCTCATTGTAATGCAACCTATGTTTATGAAGAAGCTGAGAGCTTGGAAACCACAAAACGGGTCTGTCAGAACTGCGGAAAGCAGTTTGATATTGATGAACCCAGAGATGCTGAAAGAGAATGGGGAGAAATTCGCTACAGAAGAACACCCTGTCCATATTGTAAGGCAGTCTACCTTTACAATAAAAGCCACCTACGTGAGGACGGAACGGTTGTCTGTCAGAATTGCGGTGGGATTTTCTTGTTGCCAATTGATGATTGGACTAGATATTCGTATGAATGGTATCAGGAAGATAGTGATATAATCCAATAAAATCAGTGTGTCTGGCGCAGCATTCACCGCACCAGACAACATAGGGAATTACTACATAAAGTCAATATTTGGTAGATTGATTTACATAAGATCAGATACGATCTTATCTGACCACTTCTGTGCTGCGATTGCAGCCTTGTAGTCAAACTCAGGTTTCTCATTGCCAAGACATGCTTGTACAAAGTGAGCGATCGTCTGTCTGTGCCCCCAGATCTTGGGACCTTTCCCTTCAACCTGCCAATTCTCCTTGTCATCACCCTTTCCGAATAAGGTCACATCAAAGACCTCTGGATTTTTACTCGGAATCCAATCAACGAGAATGGTCTTGCCGTTGTTGCCAAAAATCTCGAACCTACTGAGATCGAGACCCTTTGCTACAGTTGATCCAAGCATTGATGTACCAACTATACCATTGGCGAACTTCAGAATTCCTACAGTTTGATAGCCTTTGAAATCATCAATCCCTTCAATAGGCTTGTAATTTGCAGTCCATTCAACATTTTCGAGGGGGCTGCCAAAGAACCATTGTAGCATATCAAGGCTCCATACTGACAATGTATAATCTGGGTACCCTCCAGCTTTATCAATATTCCAAGCCCATCCACTTAGTGGCCACTGGCTTGCTAAATCCTCCGCAGCAATAAACTCTCGAAAAGTGATCGCTACCGGGTCCCCGATTGCTCCATTGTCTACTAGGTCTTTTGCCTTCAGATAACCAGGACAGTTTCTAAAGTTGAGAATAGGCATGAGAACAACGCCTTTCTTCTCTGCAAGTTTACCAAGTTCTTCTGCATCCTTGAGCTTTGGTGCTATTGGCATCTCCAAATAGACATTCTTGCCACCCTCAAGTGCCTCTTTACCCATGGGGTAGTGGAATGGTGTGGGTGTTGCCACGCAAACAGCATCGACTTCAGGATCTTTGCAGACATCACTCCAATCATAGTAGATTTTGAGGTCGAAATTGTCTTTCTTCGCCATTTTTTCCTTTAA
>JBHLPA010000327.1:0-3133 GCA_048939935.1 Promethearchaeota archaeon
GATTGACCGAAGGGACTCAACTTTGGCTAGCTATTGGTATTATTACTACACTTGCATCCTTATCATTAATCGTAATAATCACCATCTTATTTCCATCACGAAATGTATTATCATCTATGGTGTCCATCCCAATAATCGTGGTACTAGGGCTTATTATTTGCGTAATCGCTGGTATGTTCTGGATCTTCAAAGAGGGTTATATTTCTCGACCATTACTATTGTTGTTATTTGGAGTTGCACTTCTCTTTATACGAAGTGTCTTTGGACAAATCCAAGAATCTTGTGAAGGGAATCCATGGAGTCAGATAGCAGCAATAGAGTCTTATCTTATTCTAGGAGCATCATTTCTTTTAGCAAGTAAATTGAATGTCATCTTCGAATCACATGAAGAATGACAAGAGATGGTTACGTCTGTTGCTTCATTCTTCATCTTCTGAAATTCGTCTAGCAATCATCTCTCGGACATTTGGCGGCAATGAATCAGGATCTGTCTTGTATTGCTCCTTCAGCTTCTCAATCATCTCCGGAGTAGGTCGTCCGGATCCTATTGGTCCGCCGTGACCGATTGTTTCTTGCTTTCCAACTTTCGTTTTCTTATCATCACCCATACTATCAACCTCAATCATTTTTTCTATCATTTCACGCATTGCAGGAGGAATAGAATCTGGGTCCGATTGGTATCGCTCCTTTATTTTCTCAATCATCTCAGGAGAAGGTTTCATGCCACCACCCATTCCTCCATGACCCATCCCAGGGTTCATACCACCACCCATGCTCATCATCATCATTCCTGCACCGGTTTGCACAGGGGTTTCTTTCACACCATGTTTTTCAACCTCAGTCTTAGCTACTTCAACTACTTCCTCTGTTAGCTCCTCTACGCCCTGATGAGCATAATATGTATCATAGAGGGCCTTGAAGACTCCATCAAGAGCCAAGAGTTCTTCGTGTGTTCCTTGTTCCACAAGTTCTCCATGGTCGAAAACGAAGATTCTTGATGCATTGGTAATTGTTGTTAAGCGATGTGCAATAACGATGGTGGTTCTGTTTGAGAATAATCGTTCTTGTGCATCCTGGACTAGTGACTCACTATAAGCATCTAACCGGCTTGTAGCCTCATCTAGAACGAGAATTTTAGGATCAGCAAGCATTGTTCGTGCTATCGTTATCATCTGACGTTGGCCAGCACTCAAGTTTTTGCCGTTCTGGATTATCTTCGTCTGGTATCCATCTGCTAATACTTCGATAAATTCGTTTGCTCCGAGGATTTCACATAGCTCATAGATCTGTTCATCAGCTGCATCGAGATTCCCATACCTGATGTTTTCCATTATGGTGTCATCGAACAGATATGGTTCTTGAGGGATGAGTGACATCTCATGATGTAGAGATTGCTGCTGAACTTCGCGGATGTTTTGGTCCCCAATGTAAACAGCTCCGTCGGTAGGATCATAGAATCTATTCACTAATGCAGCAATTGTTGTTTTTCCAGCTCCAGTATGTCCAACAATAGCCACTGTTTCCCCAGGATTAATGGCGAAATTAACCTGTTTCAGAACAGGAACTTCCTTCAAATACTCGAATGTTACATCATTGAACACAATGCCATCGCTTTCTGGTTTGAGTGGGACTGCATCAGGAGCATCAGTAATCGCTGGTTTAGATTCTAACACATCAGTAACTCGATCCATAGCAGCGAGAGAAGATTGTACCTGCGTAGCCATCATGCTTAATCCCAGTAATGGGAATAGTATACCTCGAACCAAAGCAACACCAAGAAAGATGTCTCCAAGCTGGAGAATAGGGAGGGTTCCGACAGCAAATGAGCCAGCAACAAAAAGCATTGCTGCTACAGCAAATTGACCAATTGACATCATCAGGGGCTGCATTGCTGTCATCAGAATCATGAATCTGAATCCATGTTTGTACGATTTTTGATTCAACGTCATTAGATTATCTGCAAGCTCATCTTCACGATTGAATGCTTTCGCAACATGAATTCCGCTTAGATTCTCTGCAATTTGTCCAGAAACCTCTCCAGCAGCACGCTGTGAGGCAAGCATGATTCTTTGTCCAACGGTCCCGAAGAGTCCTGCAATGAATAGAATACCTGGTACAACAATAAGAGACGTCAAGGCGAGAAAAGGTGACATTAACCAGAGAAGAATAAACGAAAACGCCAGTGTCAAAATTTGACTTGCAAAGCTAATTAGGACCTGTATTCCAGTGCTTAGACTTGTCGCGTCACTTGTGACTCTCGAGGTAACATTCCCAGCCTGTTCGGATTTATGATATGATAGGTCTGCATTCACCAAATGCCGATAGACATCCTCTTGGACATTCTGAACTAGCCCAGCTTGAGCTACTGACATTATCCATGTATTGATCCCACTCATAGCCCAGGATAATATTGCGAGTATCAGGAATACAACTGTCAGAGTGTATAAGATATTTAGAGACCCTTCTAGATAAACGGAATTGATACCTGCCCTCAGAACAAGGGGATTAATCACGCCAACTAGTGTTGCTGCGAGAGAGAGGATTGCTCCAATCATAACAATGCGTTTGAATTTTCCAAGATAGTGTACCATCTTACCTAGTAAGAGTCGTACTGGACGACTCCTCTTCTCTTTCTTTCTGAGCATGCCTCCGGGACCTCTCCTTGGTCCACCGGGTCCATGAAAACCCATTATGCAGCACCTCCAGACGAAGAAACAGTGGCAAGGAGTTCCTGAGCCCCAGGAAGCCTCTCGAAAACTCGTCGGTAATGCTCTGATTTCTGTAACAATTCTTCATGAGTTCCTGCTGCAATTAGATGACCTTTGTCAAGAATTATGACCATATCAGATTCCATAAGCGTTCGCAATCTTTGTGTGACAGTTATGCTGGTTCGTCCTTTCATCACTTCATCAAGTGCTTTTCTCATTAGAAATTCAGTTTGAGCGTCAACGGCACTAACAGAATCATCAAGAAGGAGTATCTTTGGATCCTGTACTATCGCACGGGCTATCGCGAGTCTTTGACGTTGGCCGCCACTCAATGTCATACCCCGTTCACCAATCATTGAATCATAGGCTTCGGGTAGGTCTAATATGAACTCCTCTGCTTGAGCTCGCTTTGCAGCCTCAGCAAT
>JBHLPA010000034.1:0-12699 GCA_048939935.1 Promethearchaeota archaeon
TTCCCTGATGAAATATTTGCTCCAAAATCAGTTGGTATCACTATGTATGAAATTAAATTTGCATTCTGGAATAGATTGGTTGCTGTTTCTAAATCATATCGTTCTATGTCAAACCAAGTATGATCTGTTGTAGAAACCATATTCTCAATAATTCCAGCCATATTGTCAGCTTCTGGTGAAACATCCTGTACTACCAGACCACAGGCGAAGGATTCTCCTCCTCCAACACTGGTCCACATGATTGAATAGACAATAAGAAACGCAAAGGGAATGATGATGCTTGGTGCAATGAACCTTGGATCCCTTTTGGCTTGTTTGAGGTCCTTTTTCACAATGGCAAGAATCTGTCTCAGCATTTCAATCCCTCAATGTAGAACCTGTGATAGCCAAGAACACATCGCCAAGGGAGGGCTCTCTCATAGATGCCTGTTTCACATTGAGTCCTGCGTCACTCAACCGATTGATTACAAGTGGGAGATCTGAATGTCCTGCTTGACTTCGAATCCATGCGGTTCGAGGCCCTCCATTAAGTGGGTCAGATACCTTCTCCACAGTGAGTTTCACCCTCTCGGTCAACCAGTCTGCCCCTAGACTAGTTTCCATACCCTCAATCAGGACCTCGATTAGATATTCTCCAACATGTTTACGCTTCAATTCACTAGGAGTACCAGAAGCCACAAGTGATCCATTGTCAATGACAATTACCCTGTCAGCCAGTGCCTCTACCTCATCCATGTAGTTCGTACAAAAGATGACAGTACGGCCCTCATCCTTCATCTTACGGACTTGATTCCAAATCAGATTCCGACTCTGGACATCCACTCCCAGAGACATCTCATCCAAGATTAGAAGCTCCGAATCATGAAGGATTGACCGCACAAGTGCAAGTCGACGTTTCATCCCGCCAGAGTAGGTCTTGACTAGATCATCCTTCCGATGAGTGAGTCCAGCCAGTTCAAGCATCTTTGAAATACGAGTCTTCACCTCTTGCTTTGGAATCCCATATAGTTCTGCATGATACTCTAATGCTTCGTATGCTGTCAAGTCCTGATAGAGTGCAGTTTCTTGGGGCATAAAACCAATGAGCTTCCGTATTGCATCTAGATTGTCTGACACTTCGTGGTTGGAAACCTTCACACTACCAGAAGTGGGTTTCAATATTCCAGTGATTATCTTCACTGTGGTGGACTTTCCCGCTCCATTAGGACCCAAGAGACCTATGATCTCTCCTTTCTCTACTGTGAAAGAGAGTTCATTCAAGGCTTTGTGACCACCTTTGTAGATATGCGTGAGATTGGTAACCTCAACCATCGAGATCAGTTGAATCACCCATGTTACATTATGACAGCAGAACATATGGGTCTGTTGTCACCATTATAGTAACAAGACATACTTCTTTATGACAGTGTGAGGAGTTATGATTATCATGCAACTAGAGTTCTTGAGCCGCAAGGATGTCCGTGAGGTCTTGTTTGAATTAATGTGGGGAGATCGATTCGAAAAGGACCTAATGGCTAAGACAGCCTCAGAATCAGAATTCAACAAGATACGAAACAGACTTGTCGAAGGAGAGATTGTATATCAGTTCCGAGGGGAGAATAACACTCCATATCTATCCTTGACCGACAAAGGTGTCGCAATCATCGACAGAATCTATGAGATTGAACGGATTCTTGAAGGAGAAGATATTGGAACAGACTAGGGTGATACTGTCATCCCAAAAGTGACAACAAACTCAATAAATTTCTGGTACCTATTTCTAAACAGGGTTAGAAATGAGTCAAGACACAATAGTAGGAGACCTCACTAGCCTAGGTCTCACAAAAAACGAGGCTAAGGCCTATCACTCTCTTGTAAGACTTGGGAGTTCAACTGCCCGGTTAATTGCTGAAGACTCAGGAATTCCACGAAGCAAGGTCTATGAAACCCTCAATCTTCTTGAAAAACGTGGCATCATTAGGAAAATGACTGGAAGCGACCCAACTCTGTTCGATCCAGCCCCTGTGGAAGCAGCGCTTGATCATCTTGAGGAGAAGGTCAAGAGCTCTGCTACAAGCGCTAGAAAGAAGTTGAAGGGTCTTGAGTCTCTAAGGGGGACTGAGGCTAGGGAGTTTGCTTGGGCGGTTCAAGGAGTGGAGCAGGTAATCATGGGTCTCCGAACTGCTATAGAGAATGCTCAGGAGTATATTCTCATAGCATCCGCATCACCTGGTCTATTGGGACGTCTAAGAGGAGCGTTTAGTGCAGCAAAGAGTCGAGAGGTCAAGACCGAGCTCTTTACTACTACTCCAGGATCGCACGAAGTACCGGGACTTGAGCATTATCTGAAAGTGTCCATTGCAATGCCAAGTCCAGACCTACTTATGGAGAGTTTCAAGGAGGTTTTTCAATCACCGCGACTCTCTCCGGACGAGTGGGAGCCTACGCGTATGCTGATTGTCAATATTGACGGACGAGAGAGCATAGGTGTGTTCCTCCCAGGTGATGACAAATCGCAACCCTGGGCATTGCATATACGGAGCCGTCTTGTAGTCATGATTCAGTGGCAGGTTGTGAAGACTGTTCTATCTGGTGTTGAAGCGATGATTCAAAACAAGATGTAATAGGTCAACATATCCTACTACGTGGCAAAAATTACTCCGATTCATTCTTTAACCTGTCCGGATGATTGAGAGTCGGAGCATGGAAAATAATGAACGAGGCCCATCTTGCAGCACTCAGATGTCCAAAATGTGGAAAGAGGCTCTGCCTCAATGGAAAACTATCAGATGATGAGAATGGAGAGATAGTCTGTGAGAAGGGACACTTATGGTCTGTGACCAATGGTATTCCATCGTTGGTCTATCCGCCCATATCAGACGCGGACTCAAAATGGATCTCTGAATACGATGAGATGGCCGAGAATTATGACGAGCTAGTAAAACAGTATGATGACTGGCTTGGAATCAATATGATGAAGGAACGTGAGAACTTTCATCTCTTTATCCCCATCGAAGGGTCTGTTCGGCTAATAGATGTCAGTATAGGGACTGGTGCCAACTTCATAGCCCTATATAATCAGTACAAGAAACAGATTGGGAGATTCGACCTTCATGGGATGGATCTTTCTACAGGGATGTTGAAAGTTTCCAGAGCAAAATTTACTAAAAACAAGCTTTCAGTCAATCTGATCCATGGCAGTGTTTTCAACATTCCTTATCAGAAAAATTACTTCGACATAGTTATCCATTCGGGAGGGATTAACACCTTTTCAGACATTCCTGGGGCACTCAATGAAATGTTGAGGATTGCAAAACCAGGTAGCCTCATCATCGTTGTGGATGAAGGTTTGTCTCCTGACAAGAGAAAGACCGAAGAAGGAAAGGCGATTATGAAAGCAAACACACTATTCGCCGCTAAACCACCCTTAGAGCATATTCCTGACAAGGCCAAGGATGTTGAAGTCACCTATGTGATGAATGATACCTTCTATCAACTTGTCTTTAGGAAATAACTGCAAGTTTGGTATCAATTCACCAAGGAAACATTTCGACTATATCGTCGCAAAAAGAGTGGAGGTGCTCACGTGGCTTCCCACAAGAGCACTTCTTCAACTGTAACATCAAATTGCTTAGTAGCGCTCTTTGGACTGCTCTTGCCCTTACGGTCAGAGTCAATGGTTCTACTATGATAGTACATTGCAATCTACCTGTACTTGTAAGCGTGGATAATAGCATCCGTAGAGATCTGCTTCTTAAGCTCGAACTTTCTCTTGCTTGTCTTTGCTAGAGCCATATTATTACCTCCGGTACATGTATGCGAATCCGATAGCGTCAGTCTTGTAGACCTTAGCCATCTTGTATTCCAGTTGCTCACGTTTGTTATCAGTGATCTTCATGCGATACATTGTTTATCACTACACATACACACACCAAATTTGCATATAAGGTTTGCTCTCCAAACCATTGAGTGTTATAATGTTGCTTAGTTACACTATTTATATAGAAAAAGGTTGAAAATTTAGATGTCACAAACTATTAATCTAAGAATGGTTCGCCACCACCATCAAATTTATATAATTAGTTTGTCCTAAATAACATAGATTTGGAGCGTTTTAACATGCTCCTAGTGGGTTATAAAATCCAAATCCCACAATAAAAATTCAGAACGAACGATTCCCGGGCTATCCGAATCGCTGGACGAATCGACGGATCGAATGCATTGGTGAACAGAAACATGGGCGACGACTATGAGACAACGGAAATCACGGACAGCCTTAAGGGAATTAAGGTAGAGCCAGAGGGCAAAAAGCCGCAGAAAGAGATTGTTTTTATAACGAACGAAGAAACAGCGGAAGTTCTTGACGATATTGTTCGGTATAACATTTTGCAGACACTTCGTAAGGGTATTGAGGACACACTCACCACTGAAACTGTGGACGAGGAAACAGGAGATAGAATCATCCGTCAAAAGGTTGTGCGACGGGATATACTGTCTGTCATGGAGATAGTTGAACTTTCACCCAAGTGCTGTTCAGAGGCTGAAACAATCTCCAAGAATCAGGTCTACCATCACTTGCCCAAGCTGATAGAACACGGATATGTCATCAAATATGGCACTATTAAGAAGGGAAAACGAAGTACAGATTATTATCGTAGGACCGCCAAGGGATTCTTGCTGACCACAGGAGCTTGGGGCACTGAAGAGAAGCGAATACGGGAAAAATTGGATGGCTTCTTAGACAAGATGCTTGAGACCTTCAGTATCAAGGTCACAAAAGAGAAGCGTGAAGAGCTGCTTGAATTGAGTGTCAAAAGAGCCCAGATGCAGCACAAGTGGAGAACCAAAATCGCAGAGATGGTCAATCTAGACATTGCTAGTAAAGAGACCCTCTCGATGTACGAGATGATGCTAGACTACTATTCAGTTGGTTCAGAAGAATACATGGATACAATCAACAAAATCAGAGAGATACTATTTCCTGAAGAATAGTGACCTAACAAGAGAATAAGCCAGGTTCAAAGAGTTCAGACATGTCCACGCAGTTGTATGACTGTCTTCCGGACATCAATGATTGATAGTTCTGGGACAGCGCTGGGTGCTGCAAAGGCAATAGCCCAACTGCTTTCATCTATCAGTACAAGGATGAGATGCCCTTTATTATCATCCGCAGTTGCAATATACGAATCGTCGGAGGATGTAACTCGTTTGTATGTCACTCCTCCTGTAGTTATTTCCGATTCATCCTTATCGGCAGCTTTCAGGATGTTCTCAATGTCGTCAACAAGATCCCAGTTATCAGTCTGCCAGATGACTGCATTATCCTTAGCCACTGCGAATGCATGAATCTTTGGATTGTTTGCAAAGAGAAGATTCCATTCATGTCCTATTAGTAGCGTCAAAATTAGACCACCATGTCTAGATTGATGTAGAAGGGAAGAACTTTGAAGTTTTCCCCTCATGCCATCGGATTCAGAAAATACTAGATTTTGCCTCTGAGCGTCTTTGCAGCTCGATCTACGTCCACATAAACGCCATCTGGTTGAGCCTGAGCATCAGCCCATGCCACAACCCATCTATCACTGGTTGCATCAATCTTTGTGAGAATCAAAATCCCATTGCCCTGAACATTTCGGGCAACGAGACTCTCGGGTGTGGAACGCATTGTCGAGTATTTCACTTGATTCTGAATAATACTGGCTGCTCGAGACTTCACCGCAGACATCAGGTTTGCTGCATCAGCAGTCAAGTCCCAATTATTGCTCTGCCAAAGGACTTGTCCAGACTCGGATATCACGCCAAATGCTTGGACCATATTTCCTGAACTATTGTATGCTTGAGTATATGCATCCATTACAGGATCGCTCATCGTAATTCACCCCGTACAATCACGGTCTATGGAAACTCGGAGTAGCCTCTCCAAATAAACAAATCCTTGATGGCCTTTTTACAAATTCAAACATACTCATATGGAGGTAAACAATCAGAAAGGTATGACTAAAGCAATTTGGGATACAGCTAGAGGAACACTGGTCCGCATCACAGTACGTCCCAATTCTAAAGAGAGAAAATTCATTGCTGAGATTGGTCCAGACTCTATAATCATAAACTTGAGAGGCCCCGCTAGAGAAGGAAAAGCAAATTCCGAGTTGTTGAAGAGGCTATCGAAAATCCTCAAGATTTCTTCTGCAGATATCGGACTAGTAGCTGGACAGAAATCAAAGGATAAGACTGTTTTAATCGTGGGTATCAGTACTGAAGAGATCGAAGACAGACTCTCCAAGGTGACATAGGCAGTTAAATAGTGGCTTTGAAGGAGTTTTTCTCTAAATAGATAGATTCCGGGAATGTCGTCTGTTCGGAGAAAACACCTGTGATGAAACTAGATCGAGTCACTTTCCTTGGTGCCACATACCTAGTAGGTCTCTTTCTAGTCGCTCTGGCGATGATCACAGGTCGATTTGTACATCTGGATGTTATCATCACACTTGTGGTTGAGATAGCCCTCCTCTACATCTCAGTATTTAGACCGCCCCTCAAGACAAGGCAGATTGGCATAATGGTCTTTCTCGCAGTCGTGTACTATCCACTAAGTGTGATTATAGGGATTTTTTCAGACATGGTGATAGTGGCGGTGGGAGGTGTAGCAATCTATGTAGCCATGACGGTTCGTGTTGGGCGCCACCCAACCAAAGCATTACTTGCTGGACTTTTTTCGGCAGGTCTATTCTTCACTATCTATCTCATGATTCAAGGATTTGGCGTGCGTCCAGACATTGTGATGTCACTGACCATCCACACAGTTTTACTCTATATGTCACTCATGAAACGTCCACCTGATAAGAAAGAACTGGCAGCAATCAGTGCACTAATCATCATTTGTTTCGCTCTGAGTGTTTTGTTCGCATTCTTCTCATTGATTGTCATTTGGACTCTTGGAAGCCTTACGCTCTATGGTCTTGTTCGAGTGGAACCGAAATTTCCTCTCACAAAGAGAGCAATGGGAACAGGTCTTATTGTAGGGGTAGTGATGACATTCATGGGCATTTACCTTGCCCTAAAGATTGGTATTGTGTTCCTAGTAGGTGCTGAGATGCTGGGTGCTATATTTCTAGGGATGAAAGGGAGATATACTCGTGAAGAAAATGCTGTGGCAGTGACCATTGCAAACACATCATCTATGGTGGCAATAGGGGTCTTACTAACATATCCAGCAATAGCTATTTTCGACCCATCCAACCCACTCTTCAATACTAGCAATGCCGCCTATGATCCAGTAACGACCCTCCTCTTCATAATGTTTACAACTGGTATCAGCGCAGTCTTTGGGATTATTGTGCTTGCCCCATTTAGAAGAAGATTCGAGAACGAACCTTGGCCGCGAGTCCAACCTCAGGCGGAGTGTATAAACTCAATTGGCAGTGATTCTGAGGCTAGGAAAGCAGTAGGTATAGGGCTTGGTGCATCAGGGGCATGGGTGGGGGGAACCAAGATAGTAGAAACAATAGCAGGTAGGTCAATGAGCACAGTGCCTAATGCATTGGCACCTGTGATTCCTGCAGTGACAATAATTCCAGATTGGATTGGGATAAGTAACTCACCTATGATTGCGGGGATTGGTTTTTTCGTAGGTTGGAAACGGTCACTTGTAATGGTGTTGGGCAGTATAATTTCAATTTTAATCTGGATAGTGCTAGAAGGTGCAAATGGGTCAATACTCTATACTACACACCTAAAGCGACCCGAGATTTTATACTTGGTACTTGGAGTTTTTATCACTGTGATTTTGGCTGATGTTGTAGGAACTAAGGAGGAGAAGAACCTAACACCAAAGGAGATTCAGGAAAAGTTCATTCCATCAGATAGTGATGAAATCATTGTAGAAACACCTCATAAGACAGAGGAACTAACAAAACTAATGCGAGTCAGTGGAGAGCTATTCTCCATTGAAACCATCAAAGAGGATATTCGTCAGATCATAGAAAATCCTAGGGAGTTCTTACGGAGTAGAAGAGGACAGGTACCATTATGGATATCGTTCGTTTCTATGGGCCTTTTCATAATAGTGGGGTTGATTGTATTTTGGTTTATCAAACCATTCATGGAAACTCCAGGGACACCACTTGAGATCCACTGGTTACTCATCATTTTCGGAACGCCGTTATCATTAGTGTCTGCATATTTCACTGCCCGAGCTATAAGTGAAACAGGCATGCTCGCCGGATATATTTCTGACATCATCGCGGTTCCCGCGATTCTCTTTTTCAGAGTAACATTCGGAGCCATTACCACTTTCATGGGAATGCTTGGTGCTATTCAAGATGCTGCAATCGCACTGCTTGTTCATCTAAAGCTTGGAAGATTGACAGGGGTACGTGGGAGAGACATTTTGAAGGCAGTTTTTATTGGATCCGTGCTTGGTACTACTGTTGGTTCAGTGATAACATTTGAAATATTCAGTAGCTATGGATTTGGGACCGTAGATTTCCCAAGCCCAGCAGCGCAACTTTTTGGTTTTCTAGTACTTAGTCTTCAAGGAATAGGCGACTTACAATTACCGGGAGTCAGTGCGTTGGGAAACTTACCTCCTGCCATCGCTTTTTCATACCTGATAGCATGGGGAGGAGCTGGATTTCTTGCAGGACGTGAATTGAACAAGCGAGGACTCAGTCCGATCAGTCTGGTTGTGGGAGTACTTGTTCCACCAGCCACTTCACTCACCATTCTAATTGGAGGATACATTAGCTACAGAACAAAACAGATACGGGAACCAATTCCATTTACTGACCATTTGCCCCAGCAGGTTGAGGTTTGTGAAACAGATTACAATAGAACAAGTAGAATACTTAGTGGCGTTGTTGCAGGAGAAGCAGTAGTGACTGTGATCTGGGTTTTACTTAGTGTGTTAGGCATTATCTAAATCACCATGCGTGAGGACTACAGTCTTTGACATTGAAATGTTCCACCAAAGGCTCTAGCGTTTGAATGCATCATCAAGAGCTTTGTCCCATTCATCAACCTCTGCCTCATCACCTTTTCGCTCCCTCCTGGCTTTGGCACGAGCTTTGCGAGCCTTCTCAGCTTCCTTCTTCTTTAGAGCCAGCTCTTTTTTCCTCCTCTTAGCTTCCTCTTTCTCCTCTTTAGTGAGCTCTTCTTTCTCCACAACTTCACGTCGTGAAAACCAACTGATGATAGCAGCAGTCATTGGAAAAACTCCAACTACTGGAACTAGAAACAAAACAACAATCTCAGGCTGAATCAACTCAACGCTGTTTTGAATCCCTATTGGGAGATTGAGAACCATCTGAATGAAGTTGGGATTCATCAACATGAATGAAACAGCAACAACGGTAAGAAAACGTATTGCTGAGCCGGTGATTGTCGATCCAATCACATATGCTGAAGAGGGTGCTGCAGCCTTTGCGGTCAGTTCATCACGTGCTCTCGAATCGCTTTGAAGAAGCTCATCAACGTAAATCTGTAAACGACGAACATCAGATATGGCATCCAAACTCTCAAGTGCGGACTGACCACCCATCACCTTCCGTTCCATTGCCTCTCTAAGGAATGAAAATGCTGTTGCTCCAGTCGAACGGCTCATTCCGGTCGTACTTACTTTCTCTCCTCGCTCAATAGCATCCTGTTTTCGGGTGGCTTGACGGAGTGCCAGGAGTTGTTTCTTGAGAGTCTCTTCCCTTTCCTCGACCGGTTTTCCTACAGAGGCACTATAGATCATCTGGTAGCTTACCTCGAGGTATGCAAATGATACAAGTGCAAGAATCTGAGCTTGGGTCCAGAAAAACTGCATGAAATCAGCCGGGAATGGAGTGATATCAGGCACAATGAGGGTTCGGTAGGCTGCAAGGATGATTATTGCTTGTATTGAAATGAAAGCCCCGCCAACAAATTTGTGGTTCATATTGGCCAGAGATTGCAAGAATAGTACAATTCCCACGCCAGCACAGAGGAAGTACAGGAATAGGAAAGTGTTATCCCATAGTGCTAGTAGGACACTGTTGAGATTCATCTGGAATGATGCCCAAACCTCTTGGACATTTGTTAAAGGGTCTGTCAAACCGTATGGTTGCATATACCATGTCCTGAGTACGAGTGTATTGTAGAGGCCTACTATTACATTCTCAGGCACGACACCACCAGTGAATACACTTGCAAGACCACTCACCATGGTTGTGGCGATGAAGAACACTATCAAAGAAAGCAATCTGAAGACAGTCACAACGAAGTCGTAAGGAGCGTTCCAGTGCCAGATATCGTTGGGGTCGAGTATGGAGTATACGAGGTACGCCATGTACGCAAAGGTGGCAAGGGATGCAATCCGGAGAATCCAAGTGACACCCTTCAAAACATTGCCACCCCCCGCTGTTTTGCCTGTTCGTAGCTATTCATGATTGTGGGCAAGAAGTCCTCAGGTCCCACATTGATCACATTGATTCCGAAACGTGACAGGGCTCTTGCAATCTTGTTTCTTCGTTCCCAGAGTTCCTCAGACACAGCTTCAGAAAGAACCTTCTCGACTGGCCCAAACTGACCGACAGGTGCCTCAAACCATGGACCAAATGGACTGATTATCAATGACTTGTGACCGTTTGCTACTAATGTCTTCATAGCATTGAGCAGAGGTGCAGGGCTTCGCTCCAAGTCGGTCAACCATATGATGAGAGAACGTTTCTTGGTCTGATTCACAACATGAGAAATGGCAGTTTCGTAATCACTCCATCCTTGAGGCTCAGCCATGGCTAGGACCTCAAGAACATCGTACATATGATTGGGTCGTGTTCCAGGAGGAACATAGCCATGGACGATGTCACTAAAGACACATGTCCCGACCAAGTCTTTCCGTTCGAGACCCATGTAAGTAAGAAGGACTGCAGCACGAATTGCGTATTCTAGCTTGGTGTTTTCAGGGTAACCATTACCCATGCTGCCACTTGTGTCAACCATACATATAATCTGAACATTCTTCTCTTGTTCCCATTGTTTGATGACCATGTCTCCACGCTTGGCACTTGTTTTCCAGTCAATGAGTCGAAACTCATCTCCTGGAACGTACTCTCTGAAACCAGCAAAGTCAGTGCCCATACCCACAGTCTTTGTCCGATGAGCACCAAACATGAGACCGAGCTGTCTCTGTTTTGCAAATGATTCCAATCGACGAACATCTTTCCAAGTTGGATAAACAAGTACCTCAGTATGCTCCTTCAAAACTCTCTTGTAATAGTGAAGACCAAGTCTATCCCGCATGATGACCTCAGTGGGACCAAGGTAATAACGACCACGCATTCTTGCTTGAAGTATGTAAGAGAAAGTCATACTGCTGCCAGGCTCAATCCTAGATGCCATGAAATTCTCACCAATTGCGAGAATCCATGTTTCAGGATACTGGTCGTGTACTTCGATAAAATCAAAATGACGCCTGGATACATTTCGAATTGTGACTCTCACCCGAAGGAAATCGCCTGAAAACAATTTCACTTTGTCAATCTGACGATCCACTTCAATACCTGCTAGATTGGCTGTCAACGCAAAGAGAGGCAAGGTGACTACTAATCCAATCACACAATAGACACCCAAGAGGACGAGGTAGAAGTTGGTGAAGGAGAATCCACTAGTTAGTAGTAGGACTCCTGCAAACACAATCACAAAGCCTCTCTGTGTTATCAATGCGTATCTTCCTCATCTAGCTTTTGGCATTACTTTGGACAGTCAACCTCACCAAGTATCTTAGTTACTACCCGACTCACCGTTAATCCTTCAAGCTCCGCCTCAGGTTTGAGAATGAGTCTATGGTTCAGAGTCTGAACTGAGAGTCGACGAATATCCTCCGGGATGACATAGTCTCTCCCCAACATTGCCGCACGAGCCTTTGAGGCATTCATCAGTACCAAAGATGCTCTTGGAGACCCTCCGAGTAGGATTTGTGGGTCGTTTCGAGTACGGACCACGATATCACGGATGTAGTTGATTACATCTTCTTCAAGAAATACAGTCCTACAGGTGTTTTGCATCCTCACCATCGAAGCCGGATCAGCCAAGACATTCAGGTCGGATGCTTCTCCGAGATGTTTCCTTCGAATGACCTCTGCCTCATCTGCATCTGTAGGATAGTCAAGTATAAGTCGGAACATGAACCTATCAAGTTGGGCTTCTGGTAAGGGATACGTACCCTCCTGCTCTACCGGATTCTGAGTTGCTATAATCAGAAAAGGTCTGGGGAGTTTACGAGTCACACCCTCGATTGAGACTTGTCGTTCTTCCATCACCTCAAGTAATGCACTTTGAGACTTGGGAGGACACCGGTTAATCTCATCAGCCAATACAAGGTTCGAAAACACCGGGCCCTTTCGGAACCAGAACTCGCCTGTTCGCTGATTGAAAACATTACTTCCAAGCAGGTCAGCTGGAAGTGTGTCTACAGTCAGCTGAATTCTCTTGAATGCACAGCCGAGAATAGATGCGAATGTTCGAGCCATGTAGGTTTTAGCGATGCCAGGTACCCCTTCAAGCACCACATGACCATCGGAAAGGAAAGCGATGAGGACATCTCGTAAAATATCCTCTTTTCCGACGATTATGCGACTGCATTCTCGAATAATTTCACTCGTGGTTTTGTGAACTTCATCAATCGACATAGTCGCTGATGTGTCCATTTCCACAGTGTCGTTCGTTTCTTCTGTTGTCAATTTATTCTACCTCTTTCTT
>JBHLPA010000328.1:0-3114 GCA_048939935.1 Promethearchaeota archaeon
GGGGTACAAGATGGGGTACAAAAATAGAGTAAGCGACCGTGTTTTGAAAACACGGTCATAATCATACTATAACATAAGTGCATCTTTCCCGTCGTATTTCAAACGGAATCCTGTGTCTAGATTGACACTCTCCTTGAGGATTGCGTTTCCAGCAACAAGTCGCTGAACCTGGTTTGTGCCTTCATAGATCTGGAGAAGCTTTGCATCTCTCATCAGTTTCTCTGCGGGATATTCTTCCATGTATCCATATCCTCCCATAATCTGGACACAATCAATAGCATTCTGCATAGCTATGTCTGATGCAAAGAACTTTGCAAATGCTGAATCCTTCGAGTTTGGTAAATCTTGATCAGCCAGCCAGGCCGCATAACGGGTCTGCCATCTTGCGGCAGCAGTCTTTGCTCCCATATCCGCAAGCATGAAACTAATTCCTTGGAACCTACCAATTGGTTGTCCAAACTGATGTCGGATATTAGCAAACTTGGCTGCTTCATCAACAGCTCTCTGCGCTACACCTGTTGATATAGCTGCAATTCCAGCTCTTGTTTTGTCCAGGGTCTTCATAGCAATCTTAAATCCATCCCCTTCTTTACCAACAAGACAGTCGGAAGGTACTCGGACATCCTCAAAGATGACTTCACTTTGAATCGAATTAAGCTGACCAACCTTGTTCTCTATATGTCCAATCTTAACTCCCTTGCCCTTTGGGACCATGAAGACCGATAGTCCCTTATGTTTGAGTTCTGGTTGAGTCGATGCAAAGACTGTGAAGTGAGAGGCTACTGGACCATTGGTACTCCAGCATTTCATGCCGTTGATTATATACTCATCACCATCACGTACGGCTCTTGTAGCAACTGCCGCTGCATCTGAACCTGCTTTTCTCTCAGTCAGACAAAATGAACCGAATTTTGCTTCCTTTCCAGTGATCAAAGGCTCAATATACTTCTTCAGCTGCTCAGTGGTAGCTCCGATAACCAGTGGGGCAAATGCAAGGTTATTACACATTATTGAAGTAGCAATCCCCGCGCATCCATATCCTGTTGCTTCAGAAACAAGAGTTTCAGCAAGTAGCGATAGTCCCGGTCCTCCAGCTTCAGTTGGTATATGTAGATTCATCAGACCTGCTTCATAGGCCTTCTGGACCACGTCCTTCGGAAACTCATTCTTCTTTTCAAGCTCTTTAGCTCGTGGAGTGATGTGTTCAGCAGTGAATGCTTTTGCTCTCTCCCATAGCTTTTGTTCTTTCTCAGATAGTGCGAAGTCCATTGTCAATCGTCATTTGGATGTAATCGCCTTCTTTTTATGTCTTGGGACCAGTCATACATCCTCTGTAGTTTCTTGCCACGGGGATGTAAAATCTGTTCCTCGACTCTTAATCCCAAGATAGCCACCAATTATTGCTCCTGCGATACTTACCACAACAAGGATTGAGAACATAGTAAATGAAAATGATTGAAAATGAATCGATTCTGCAAAAAGGACAAGGTCTTGATGACCAAAAGCGAGTCCAATCCGCCTGATTTCAGGGACACCAACCCATGGGATTCTTACAATCATCAAGGGATACAATAATGGTAAAACTTCAAGACCTGCTAAGATACCCAAAACTAAACCCACTAACATTCCCAATATGAAGGCACGATTCCTTCTTCCTACAAATCTTCCAGCTAAGAAACTAATTATTATGGGTAAGATCATCCTTCGCACTTCGAGATGATGTCTATTCATCTAAAGAAAAGGTTAGCTAACTAAGTAACCCCATGAAAAGCTCTCAGGCCCTTACATTTTTGTACTAGTTTTTTTCCGTGACGATTGTAACATAGAGAGGTGGAATTGCTAGTTGCCACTAAAGAACACGAACATTGTGAGTGCAGCTCAGACGAAATTCGGAGCTCTTGAGGGTGTGACCCTAAGAGAGATGTTCTCTGAGGCTGTAGACAAAGCTACAACCGAAGCTGGAATTCCTAAGAAAGACATTCAAGCTGCTTTCATTGGGAGCTTTATCCCTGAGATGTTGGTTCATCAGGGACATACTGCTCCATTGCTTCTTGATTTCGCAGGTCTGAAGGGACTCCCAGCAACGCGTCATGAAGCTGCTTGTGCATCTGGTGCAACTGCTTTGCGTGCAGCCATCATGGCAATTGAATCAGGAATATACGACACTGTTCTTGTCGCGGGTGTTGAGAAGATGACCTCTGTTTCCACAAGCGGCGCAACAGAGGCTCTTGCTGCAGCTGCCGATGACCAGTTTGAGTCCAGTATTGGTCTGACCTTCCCAGGTGTCTTTGGAATTGCCGCAGTTGCTCATATGCACAAGTTTGGAACAACTGAAGAGGATCTAGCAAGGGTCGCTGTAAAGGCTCATAAGAACGCCTCAACGAATCCATTAGCTCAATTCCAGAAAGAGATCACTCTGGAAAAGGCGTTGACTCCACGATATATTGCATGGCCATTGAAACTCTTTGATTGTTCTCCAATCTCTGATGGGGCCGCGGCAGTTGTTGTAACATCAAACGAAAAGGCAAAGCAATACACCGATCTTCCTGTAAAGATTACCGGCACTGGTCAAGCATCAGCCTCAATGAATCTATGTGACCGTGATGACTTGACATCATTTAGTGCCTCTGTTGATGCTAGTAAAACAGCCTACAAGATGGCCGGGCTCGAGGCAAAAGACATGGACTTCGCAGTTGTGCATGACTGCTTTACCATTGCTGAAATAATAGCCAGTGAAGACATTGGTTTCTTCAAACATGGAGAGGCTGCGAAAGCTGTCCGTGATGGAGTGACTGCTCTCGATGGCGATAGACCCATCAATCCTATGGGCGGTTTGAAAGCTGTAGGACACCCAGTTGGTGCAACTGGAGTGAAGCAAGCAGTGGTTGCATACAGAGAGCTCATTGGTGATGCAGGACCTAATCAGGTGGCCAAACATGACACAGCAGTCGTACATAATTTTGGAGGCACTGGCGCAACCTGTGTAGTCACAGTAATGAGGAGGGGTGACGCATGAGCGATAAACCAACAATAGAGGAATACCTAAAGAACATCCAAGAAGGCGTATTCAGAGCATACAAGTGTGTGGATTGTGGAACGGTCATAGCTCCTCCA
>JBHLPA010000329.1:0-3102 GCA_048939935.1 Promethearchaeota archaeon
TAATCGGAAGTTCAATTCAAGAGTATCGGAATATTGCACTTCTTGCGTCGTACTGTCCAAGATTTCATCAACCATCTTCACTATTTTATCATCTTGAATGGCATTAAGCAAATTCCCCTCATAATCACTAACCATCTTCTCAAGATTATCATCACCAAAGTATAGAGAATAGACTAGAGCGTCTGCAATGTTCTCAAGAGAATGAACGAGGTCTCTTTTTGGTTCTTCGTGTGTTTCTGAATACATATCAGCTAGCATATCAAAGAGACTACTGTAGATTTCAGAATTATTAGGTAAAACAAGAGGAAGTTCCTCCATGATTCCAGTATTCAAACAACAGGTAAGTTGTGAATAATTCGTCAGGTATCTGATTGCTATTTGTTTCACAAGTCTAGAGTTTAGAATCAGTCCGAGGACACGAAGGTCCGCGTTATTATAGAGTGGAGTAATTCTGACAATCCCTCCCCCGTGGAGCATCCCCTTTGGTTTTATGATACAACGCGGGTATCTATAATTCTTAGTAGCCACCAGGAACTCGTTCTCAAAAGACTCTCTAAGAGCAGCATTTTGTTTGTACCAGTCGTCTGTATAGGAGATATGTTGAGCTTTCAACATATATCTACGAATACTTCTCCCACTTGTGATGTATGGAATTTGATACCTATTGGTTTTCTGTTTCTTAACATGGCCTTTCGGAATGTCTCGTCCTCTACCAGCAATTAAGAGACCTTTCCTTCCTCGCTTCAGAATTTTCTTCAGTATGTGATCATGATAGATTGAAAATACCTTACTTTCTTTAAAGACACTAGAAGACACTTGATTGGACTGTTCAAGACCTGGTCTTCTCGATTCAACTTTGATATTATAATCTCCTTCCACTATTGCTTTCTCACAGGACAGACTAATCATCTCTAATGTGACATCTTCGAACGGACTCCCTTCATCAATGATTTTCCAGAGTTTTGTATTATTAAGAAGAAAATCTCTTGTCTTAGAAAACTGCTTTACCCTAAGAATACTATTAGGAACTAGAAATCCCAGTTGTCCTCCAGTTTTCAACAATGAGAATGCTCTGACGAGAAAGTGAGCAGCACTATTCCATGTACCATTTCTTCCTCCCCACACCGAAAACGGGTAAGCTTTTGATATGAACTGCCTTTCAATTGAGCCAAGGATATTTCCGTATGGTGGATTGCCAAGTATAATATCAAATCCAGGATTGTCGTTTTGGAATAGCTTTGGAAACACTTCATCCCAATTCAATATGGATTCATCAACATAACCGTCTGGAACCAATAGTTCTGAATCCACATTTCCTACTAAGGTATTTCCAATCTTGAAATTATTAAGTGCAGAACGATTCTTGCTTTTACTCCAATTGGTCAACCTTTGAACACACGAACTGACTGCATATTCTGCAAGATCAACTCCATACAGATTCTCTCTTACAATTGTGTTTCTTTTTGACTTCTCTAAACTAAGTACATCTAGTATCTTAAACAACAATTCTCCAGCAGCCACCAGAAAGACACCATCACCTACAGCAGGGTCTAAAATTGCCATCTTTCTGATAACATGGTCTAGATTTTCACGTTGGTGAGAATTGAGCTTCTCAATGTCATCTATGGAGGATATCCTGATGCCGCAATGATTCGAGATCCAAGTGAAGATGTTATCTCGTGCTATATGATCAGCAAGGTGTTCTGGTGTATAGTATGAACCAGTACTCTTCTTGTGAGCTCTACTTGAGATGAGAGGTTCCTCCTTTGAGAGCAGATAGCGCGAGTCATGTCGCATACTGATACAATCCCACCGAACTTACACTTGAAACTGACTTTCTCAATACCTTGTACCATATAATTAGCACGGACTGAAGTCCTAATAGGTTGCGGTTAGAGCTAAGTTTATTGAGAGGAACATGTCGAAATCGCCCTATGAAACGGGTATTTGTTCTAGCGATGCTTCTATTTTCGTTCACTCTTACACCGGTTTCATCAAGTGCCGTTTCAACTAGTGCTGCTATTCCTATACCTGCAGCATCTCCATCAAATCCTCAGCGAATCTATGGTACAAATGTTGCCTCTGAAGTATATGCACTCACATCTCGAACAACCTACGAGGGATTCATTGAAACTCTCACTGAGAATGGCTCTCGATATGTCATGTCCGATGCGCGACTCATTGGGAACAATGGTGATGCAAGAGAGTGGATCGTTGACCAGTTGACGACCCTTTCCGCTGGAAGAATGGAGATTGAGCTTGTTGGGAGCTACTTAAGCATCGTAGCACGTCTTCCAGGTTACCTTCCAGGGGAACATCCTGGGTTTGTGGTAAGTGCACACTATGACAGTCCGAATGGCTCGCCTGGCGCAAATGATGATGGTTCGGGCATTGGCGTGTTACTTGAACTCGCTCGTGTTATGTCATATTATGAATGGCCACTCGACATTTACTTCTGCGCCTATAATGGTGCAAACTCTCTCAATCCTCTCTCAGGAAGTAAGCAAGTATCATTGGAAGCATTTAACGAGGGAATGGAATTTCTAGCAATGTACAACCTTGATACACTACTCTATCAGAATCGATTCGCAGACCTAGACAAACGGATTCTTCTTGGATACTCGTCCGATGCTGATTATCATGTTGGTCACTATTGGGCAGACTTGGCAAAAATGTCTGGGAGTTTCTATGGCTATGACATTATATCACCAATTCCGCATGGTTCACTTCCAATCTGGCAGTCATCAGACCATTATCCCTTCTATCAAAAGGGTTACCAGAATGTCTTGTGCGCGTATGAATCCGGGTATATGTATGATGGAGTTTCCGGTACTTTAGCTGATCAAATCGGCTATCGATATTTTGCAGTTTATCTAGGTAGGGAAGTAGCTGGTATTCTCGCTGCAACAATGGCTCTCACGATGAGCCGTGCTTATGGAGAGCGAATTCACCTCTATCCTAAAGGTACAATTAATGGTGGTAGCTCCCGGACTTTTCATATTGCTATCACGACCCCCACAACGTTGAACATCACTTGTCGTTGGTTTGGTGGTGGAGTTTCATTCAGACTCTACACTCCTGATGGTACATTATATGCCTCAA
>JBHLPA010000035.1:0-12459 GCA_048939935.1 Promethearchaeota archaeon
ATTCCAGAACCTGCAGAACCACACTGCCGATCGATGAAGATAGAAGGTATATCATATGGAAACCCAGCCAGAAAGGTGGGTATCTTTCCTCCATACGTCCAATTCTCAAGGACTCCAGAAGCGACACCTACTGTAACCTCATCCATGTCTTTCTTCTCAATTCCCTTTTCTGCAAGTGAACCATCAAAGAATTTCATGAGTAATCGAGCTAAGAGCTCATCTCCTCTAATCTCACCAAACACGTCTGTTTCAGGTTTTTGAGGACGTGATCGTGAAAATGCAGTACGCGCATAATCAATTAGCCAAACGTCTTTCATAATCTAAAATGGTTGAACCCCTTAGTTTTAACTCTTTTTTCCAGTCCTTTTCCAAATTCAATCTATTCAAAAGGCGGTCATGTTAGCGAAAGTACTGTGACCTGGAATGTCGACCCATTATGACCTCACTTGTAGGATAAATCCTCAGAAAGGGACAATGAGGATCAAGGGAGATGTCCACATTCCTACACCTCGGACAAGATTTCTTTTCGTTCTTAATCGTGGGTTGAAATGGAAAGGTGTCACACAAAGTATTGGTGATGATAATCATCCTGTAAGCCTCTATAAAACAGATGAATTAGCGGTTCCTAGATTTTACAATGGTGACTTGTGGGCTGTAGAAACAACACTAGAACAAGAGTACAATGAGGAACAAGTAGTCATTGAGTTCGAATATCATGGACAGATACATCCTCCAAGAAAGGACTCGGGAATACCTCAAATGGGATACATCAAGAACAATTTCGTTGAGTTGGCCTGTTATAGTGCATGGTACCCTGTTCCATTGAGTATGGAGACCTATATGTCGTACCAAGTTTCTTTGGAGAGTCCATCTGATTGGACATGGGACGCAAACGGAGTTCATACTGGAACCGAAACATCCAACAAAATCTCAGTCTGGACATGGAAACAAGACCGCAAAGTGAATGACCTCACATTAGTTGGAATGCCTCTCTATAATGCGTATATTGACCCTGAGAGTCACTTCTGGGGAACTAAGGAAATGGTGGGCTCTCAGAGTGTGTTTGATGAACACATCCACAAGCTAAGAGAGCTACTAGAGAAGTGGTTAGGCCCCCGAGGGACAGAAGCACCTTTGAGATTCGTAATTACTCCGCGTCAGCAGGGAGGCGCATATACCAGAGCGGGAATGGTTGTCGTTGGAGGAGGGTATCCCACGGAGCTGAGTGTACGTCACAGGGTTCTTCAAGCGATGTGTCATGAGGTTTGTCACGATTGGTTCTGTAAGGCTTCACCAATAACGTATGATAACTGGGTTGATGAGGCGCTTGCTGAGTTCTGTTCAATACATATTGTCAATGACTATGTCAACGACGGGTTTCTAGCGTCACGAGTTAGTAAGACCTCAGAACTGCTTGAGAAAACTGGAGAACTCCCTGCAATCAGGAGTCTAGTACGTGAGAAAGAGGAGGCTTATGCTGCCTTCTATTATCGTGGCTTTCTGTTATTGAACGAAATAGCTGAAACAGTGGGATCTACAGAGTTTAGGAAAGTAGTGGGTGATTTTGCAAGAGTCTGTACTCAGTCTGAATCTATCTCATCAGACATGTTTCTAGACATGATTCAGGACCAGTTAGGTAAGAAGATTCGTTCGAGAATGGAGATTTGGCTTGACTATTCAGGAAAAGGTATCCCTGAGTAGTTAGATTTTTCATCCTTTTGAATGAGTAAAGGATATGCCATTTGTTCAGACTGGCAACATCCAGACCTATTATGAGCAGCATGGAAAATCAGGACCAGCTTTGGTCTTCATTCATGGTGCTGGCGCGTCTCATGACATGTGGAAACCTCAGGTGGAGTATTTCTCGAAGGACTATAACGTAATAACATATGATCTCAGGGGACACCAGCAATCCGAAGGTTTCGATGAAAAATATTCATGTCAGTTGTTTGCCAATGACCTTCATCAGCTTATCGATCGACTTGGATTACGAGAACCTGTAATCATTGGACTTTCTCTGGGAGGGATGGTGGCACAAGAGTATGCAATAAAATATCACTCAAATCTGACAGGATTGGTTCTTGCAGACACAGCTGTAGCCACAGCCCTTACACTAACTGACAAGCTAACGAAGGCTGTGTTTCCTGCGTGGATGGTCAAATGGACAATAAGGAGAATGAGCGATGAAAGCTACGCCAATTGGTCGTTCAAATATTTCAATATGGATGAAGAGATCAGAGAGTACCTCATAAAAGAGCAGCTGAAGCTAGACAAGAGGGAGCTTCTGAAAATTACAGATGCTATCTATTCGTTCAAACTATTACCGCTGGAAGCAATCGAGGTGCCTACATTGGTGATAGTGGGAGAGAATGAGAGAAAATCTGTATTCCCACACGCAGACAAGATGGTTGAGCTGATAAAGAACTCACGGAAAGTCATCATTCCAGGAGCCGGTCATGTTTCAAATCTAGAAAATCCGGAAACCTTCAACACAGAGCTGGATGAGTTTCTGAGAGGGTTGGTCTTTTCATCAAGTTAGAGTAGACTCTTAGTAAGATAGGGGCCTCTATCATGGAAGTTCTGGTTTCGATAATACTCTTTAACTCCGATTCCGCTGTTAACTGCAATCTGTGAAGCATCAAAGTCGGTCCGACCAATCTCTTCGGCCTCTGACATCAATTTCTCTCCAAGACCTAAGTGCTGCCATGCATCGCGGTCTCTTTTCCCGATATCAACAACTGGTCCATACACTCTCAGTTCGCGGATTATGACTGAGGATTTCTCACTCAGTTCAATTCTATGAGCATCTGAACCTGGATTTCGTAATCGGAGAAAACCAAAGAGCACATCCAATCTTGGAATCTCAAATGAAAGGAACACTTCTGTCCCATCAGATGATTCATAGTCACGACGAACGAGCTGAATTTCATCTAATTTTACTTCCTCTTCAGACCGCATCTGAAAGTGACCAATCTCTCTGTAACGTATTGTTGGATTTCTTAGACCAACTGTATTCATTCTCTGATGGACCAGTTCACGTAGGTGTCCCTTGTTCAGGCCAGCTTCAATTTGATGTAATGGAATGTCACGTTGCATTCTCTGGATTCGAACATATTCTGGCATTTTACTGACTGCATCTGAAATCAATGATACTATCTGCTCATTTGTGTAAGGCGTATATTCACCTGATTTCCACCAGTCATAGAGTTTCGTGTTCTTCACAACTATCGTTGGATAAATCTTCAACATGTCAGGACGAAATCGGGAGTCTGAGAATAGCTCTTTGAATGTCTTTAGATCGCTCTCTATAGTAGCTCCTGGGAGACCGGGCATGATATGGTAACACACCTTCAAACCACTGTCTCGAAGCATCTTCGTTGCTGTGACAGTAGCCTTTACGCCATGGCCCCGTTCCACCTTTTCTAGAATCTCATCAGAGAGAGTCTGAACCCCAATCTCCACTCGTGTGGCACCCAAATTGAGCATGTTGTCTATGCTCTCCGGGGTTACCCAGTCAGGTCGGGTTTCAAAGGTAAGACCAACATTTCGCACCTTAGCGGTTTCGTTTACTTTCTTTGTTTGTTCAATTTCGGTACTGATTGACCCATTCATAGCATCAAGACAGCCCTTGACAAAGAACTCCTGATACTCTGGAGGCTTTGAGCACCAGTCCCCTCCCATAACAATGAGCTCGACCTTGTTTATGCTGTGTCCAATAGTAGACAATTGTTTGAGCCTGCTCTCAACTTGTCGATAGGGATCAAACTCATTCTGGATTCCCCTCATTGTAGCAGGTTCATGACCAGTATAGCTCTGAGGGACTCCCAAATCAGGTCCGCCAGGGCAGTATGCACATTTCCCGTGTGGACATTCATGGGGTGTTGTCATAGTAGCTACTACTGCAACTCCGGAAACAGTTCTCACAGGTCGTTTCTGTAGAAAAGGTCGGAGTATCTCTGCTTCTTCAGGAATAGTGGACTGCAGAATGTCAGCATTTCGTGGAGTCTTAGCTAATTTGTACTTGGCAGATACATGGTTCTTGATACGATTGATCACCCTCTTCGTGAGAGGCTCTGGGGAGTCAAGCAGCATCTCAACTATCTCTCTATGAACCTGATAGTCGTCTACATGTGCTGCCATACCAATGGATATCACAGTATTCAGTTTAATAGACTGCGGTGTGACTCAGACTGTCGAAAAGTTCATAACTTGAGTCAGAATCTTGCCTCTCGACACCCGGGGCGGTGGCCTAGTTCGGTATGGCGACGGGCTCCAGATCTAGGTACAATTCGTGCCTGAAATGGACGGGGTCAATCGCGACCGTCGTCATCGGCGAAACTCGTCGATCGTGAGTTCAAATCTCACTCGCCCCACCACTCTTTCTAACATCCGTGACTGTAATAAGCCAGCTAAGTGTACAATGACATATGACCGGTCTCGATGGAATCGCAGGAATTGATGAGGCGGGTCGAGGTCCGATGATTGGACCGATGGTCATCTGTGGAGTGCTAGTAGATTCTGAAAGACTCCCTGAGCTTGAAAGGATAGGTGTAAGAGATTCCAAAGCTCTATCTCACTCTCAGCGTCTGAGGTTGAAAAAACAGATAGAGAAGATTGCAATAAAGATAGTTACTAGAAATGTTTCGGCGCAGGACATTGACAGATTACGAAAAAGGACAACACTAAATGAGATTGAAGTTGAAGCATTTGTAAAGATAGCAAAGGAGCTAAAACCCCAAGAGATCTTTCTTGATGCAGCCGATGTCAATGCACACAGGTTTGGAAACAAAGTTGGTAATCTCAGTGGACTTGCATCTAAGGGTACAGTGATTGTATCAGAACATAAAGCAGATTCAAAGTACCCCATTGTGTCTGCAGCTTCGATTATAGCAAAGGTAGAGAGAGATAGGGCCATTTCTGAATTTCATAAGAAGTATGGAGATTTTGGGTCCGGTTATCCATCTGATCCAAAGACGGTTGCGTTCGTAAGAAATTTGGTCAGAAAGAACAAGAAACTCCCACCAATTATCAGAAAAAGCTGGGACTCTGTCAGGAAAATTATTGCTGACGAATCAACGAAACAGACTACACTTACTTGAGTTATTGATTGGATCGCTCATCAATTATCTTCTTGAGCTCGCGAGGTTTCTCAATACTATCAAGTTCAAGCTGTCTAATCACCGGGAGATCAGACATACTTTCCTCAGCTTTCCCCTCTTCTACAATGAGGACAGCATTGGACTCTGTCACTTTGGAAACACTCTTGAGAATCCCCACGCGTTTCTTCAAAGTCAAGCTACTGATTGAACCGACCCCAGACATTAGAGGGGGGCCCTTCTCTTTTGCTGCAACATGGAATGGTGCCCGATCTGTCCAGAGAACAGTCATTCCTAAGCGTTCAAAGAACTGGTTGATTCGTTTCTCCAATTCTGGTAAGTCCGGAGTAGGTATACCAGATTGACGAATTATTTTCTCCCGAGGTTTTTCCTTTAGGAGATCGAGGGGTATAACCAGGTCTGTTTCAAGCACCTCTTCCAATCGGTCGGCAACATCTTTGCTGACATCCATCTCATCCTTTTCGTAGGCCAGGATAGCTCTTGCTGATACCTGAGCACAGTCAGCAAGTCGCTCTGTGGTCATCTTTTGTTCCAATCTCGCCTCTCTAAGTTTGGTCCCATCAATCGCGACAAAGCGTCCTCCTCTTTGGATGAATTCCCTGGGTAGTTGTTTTTCAGCAATCATACTCTGAAAACTGGGAGGAGCTATCGTAGATACGCCATACCTCTTATACACAACTCCGGAATCTAGATCGCCTCTCCTTGTCTTCTTCCCCACGACTAGAGGCGTTGCATTGAAAAAATGTGCAACTAGTTGGAGTGTCATCGCATCTTCACTCGTCAATGCGTCAATGTTAGCTAGTACCTTGACCAGAATCAGTTGGTCATCTTTTCGTGCCACAAGGTCGAAACAACTTGGCCGTACGTCACACTGTGACGAAAGCATAAATCCAGCATCTTCTAGGTGGGAAATCGCCTCCTGTAATAGCTGAGTTCTTGCTTTAGTCAACTGTGTCTACCACCGTCTTGTTTGATTCGAACCTTTTTCAGCATATCTAATAGTGAAAATTTGTTCATGGACAAGATTAGAGAGCTAAGTTGACTCCTTCTTTTCTTTAGATGACGTTCCAATTCCAATACTTGTTGTGGAGGGGAGTTTACTTCTTAGGACCTGGACCTGAGGTCTGGCAAGTCTTTCAACAGGTTTCCACTTGGCAAAATCACCCCATTCTAGGTCAACATATCCTACAATTCGATGGACCATGAATAACTCAACCTTGTTGCCTGCAATAGTATAGATACCTTCACCATAGTCCATCCTTCTGAGAATGACAATCGGAAGTCTGATGTCAGTATGAAACCGTTTCGGTACTTCTTTAGTCAGTTTTTCAATCTCATCTGCTCGAAATACCGAAATTTCCCCAATTCGAGTTTTGAAATGAGGTGTTTCTAATCCCATAAGGTCACTTAGTGGAATTCTTGATTCTGGAAGATGATCATTGAGTGTGTCAATATCATGTTCAATCATCTTGTCAATGAACTTACTCAAGTCAGTTCCTCCGTGACCCGGCAGACAATGAATCGATGGTCCTTTTCTAGAGGACTCAGGTCAATGTTTTCAACAATTTCGAGACCTAGACTATCCAATGTTGCTATTTCTCTGCTGTAAATCTCATCAAGATCCGAAGCGGAATCAATGCTTCGTGCTTTGATTGCTATCATTCCCCATGCACCAAACGAGCAAAATGTCTTAAGATTCTCATACAGGATTGTTGCTTGGTTTGGTTGTGCAACATCCTGATAGACCACTTCTATTGGCCCAGCAACAATGGATGTATACCTTGTTGGATGTCTTGCATCTTCGATAATTGGCAGGACATTCTTACGTGATACTGCAAGCTGTATCAACTCCCTTGCAGTTCGTTCAGAGAACTCAACAGCATATACTATACCATTGCTCCCTACAATGTCTGAACAATGACTGACTGTTGTGCCAGATGCAGCGCCTAGATAGAGCATCTTTGATCCTGGTTGGATAGGCATCTCTGAAAGTCCTTTTTTGATTGCAGCAGACAACTTTGAGCGACGTGTAGACCATATCCTGTATTCTTTACCATCATGGACAATGAGGGGCTCACCATACACACTGATACTTGGAGCGAAGGACTCTGTACAGAGCGATGTTCTATCCTTGTCTTTGACAGTATAGACACCAGCAAACTGGTGAGGCGTTATTGTCACCATCTTATCGACCTCTGCGTCTTTTCTTTGGACGCCCTTTTCTCTCACGTTTCTTCTTAGGCTCAGGTTTAGGCTTTGGAGGAGGCGCTTCTGGATTTTGCCTTCGAATCTCCTCAACTCTTGATAGGAATTGATCCCTTAGGTTGTCTCCGACATCCCTATCAGAGTAAGCATCAATTCTTGCTGCAATCGAGAGTTTTCCAGCTAGTGACCTTGCGATTTTTCCTCGCTGCCAGAATGGAGCCGTATTGATTTCTGGGACACGATAAATGATGCCATGTTTGGGTGGATCAGCACCTGTCTTTAAACTCCTGAACAGAGCTTTTTCAGCCCCAAATACCTGAATTGTACTTGATGGCCTTCTTGCCAATTCTTTCAACGAGCCAGCTAGACTGATTAAACGCGCCCCAACCATTGGTCCAGCCAATGCTCCAATATTAGGTGCCACTTCCTCCATCATCGATGAGATATAACTCTCTAGCTCTTCCCTCATTTGATACAAATTATTCACGCTCCTAGCCAGACTTGAGATTACAGTAAAATCTGAGGGTTGTAGCTCTGCTCCGATATCTCCAGCTAATGCTTTGAGAATTTGGTTTGTCATAGTATCAGGGACTCCAACCGACTCCAAACTCTTTTTGTTGAAGGTGGCTTTCCCCGTGCAAGAGTTCAGGATTTTGACAAAAAGCTCTTGATCTTCGACCAATCTGTTGAGCGATGGGTGATGAAGTGAATACCATTCTCGTAAACGCATAACAAGGACATTGATTGACTTGTCCACCTCATCAACAGCATCAATTGCGTTCTTTATGAGGAGATCCTTTTCCTCGCTTGCCACACTCACCTTGTTTTTTGCTAGATGAATTGACACCTCATGCCTAAATGCGTTAATATCATCTCTTGATGAAAGAATCCCTTGCTCAATCAGATAATTATCTTGTCTGTCTCTAAACCATCGTGGGGCATTGCCTCCTTCCACTCTTACTGCTATGTTTCCTAGTTTAGAGAGAGCTCGAGCGAATATGGTATCCTCTACGATAACTTCTGAACCTTCCAGTTCTTTCAGACTAGTTCTTATTTTGTCTGTGACAGTTTCATCACTGACCGCCATCAAATTGTTGGCTGCTTCATCTGCATCAGGATAAAACAGATGCTTCGATGTCACCTTTCCTTTGTCGTCTAATATAAAGACTCCAAATACTGTGAGTGTAAGGTAAACTGGCAAATTGAATCCTTCCTGTTGAATTCTGAGTGCAAACAATGTTGAACACCGGATAAGTTTGTCGAACTAGCTCCATCTAGCTTATTACAGACAAATTGCATGAACAAAACAAGGTGTCAGATTGAAGATTCAGGGTTATTGGTTAGCATCCGGAATCCTGGGGGTCACTGCAGCCTCAATGAAGAGGGTCGCACGGTCCGGTGCAGATGCGGTCGTGACAAAATCAATTGGTCTGAATCCTCGAAAAGGACATCCTGGACCTGTCCTCACAACCTCTCATGGAGGTCTCATAAACGCTGTAGGTCTTACAAATCCAGGAATAGATGCGTTCAAAGAAGAGATGGAGATTCTAAGAAGCTATAAGATTCCGGTGATATTGAGTATCTTTGGAAATACTGTTGAAGAGATAAGAGAAGTGGCAAGGAAGGGATCTCTACTTGAACCGGATGCAATTGAACTGAATCTCTCATGTCCGCATGCGGAGATTGGTCAGATAGCCCATAGTCCAGAGTTAACCCGTAAGTATGTTTCTGCTGTCAAGAGGGAGATTGACGACCAAGTATTTGCTAAATTGACTCCCAACGCGTCAGATATAGTTGCTGTTGGAAAGGCGGCTGAGGAGGCTGGTGCTGATGCTGTAGTAGCCATAAACACACTTCGGGGGATGAAAATCGATATACATCAAATGCGTCCTGTTTTAGGGTACAAAGTAGGAGGACTTTCAGGACCTCCGATTTTCCCAGTTGCAGTAAGATGTGTCTATGATTTGAGTCAAACACTAACCATACCCGTGATTGGTGTTGGGGGTGTTTCTACGTGGGAAGACGCTGTAGAGATGCATCTGGCCGGTGCAGGTGCAATCCAGATAGGTACTGCACTCATAGAGGGATTAGATGTCTTCTCAGTAATCAAAAAAGGAGTCAATGAATATCTGAAGAAAATGAACATCTCTGACCTGTCTGAAATAGTAGGTGCTGCTTGGAGGTCCGTATAATGAAGATGGATCGTTTCATGGGAAATCCGACATCTGTAAAGGTATCAGAAGTTGTCCATGAAACTGAAACTGTAAGGACAATCGTTTTTGAAACAAAAACATCAGGGGTCAGCTTCAAACCGGGGCAGTTCCTCATGATTTGGGTTCCAGAAGTGGACGAGATCCCCATGAGTGTTTCGTTGTGGGACCCGCCAAGAGTGGGAGTGACAGTCCTGCCTATTGGTGACGCAACAGGTGTGCTCTGCTCAATTAAACCAAAGGGGTGGATTGGCATAAGGGGACCATTTGGGTCTTCCTTTGCTCTCGAGTCAAGGAGTGCTCTGATTGTAGGGGGTGGGGTTGGGATAGCACCTTTGAGACCGTTGATTTACAGTCTCCTCAAAAGAAAGACCGATGTGACTGTATTAATTGCTGCAAAGACAAAGCGAGAACTAATTTTCTTTGAAGAGCTATCGAAGTTGTCAGATAACAGATTAAAGGTGCAAGTGGCAACTGATGATGGTTCTGAGGGATTCAAAGGACTCGCAACAGAGGCCACAAAGAGCATCTTGGAGAAGAATGAGTTTGATTCACTGTATACCTGTGGTCCTGAGCTGATGATGTATGGTATTTATGATATGGTAAAAGACACGAAGATTGTATTTCAAGCATCACTTGAACGGTTTATGAAGTGTGGTTGTGGAATATGTGGGACATGTGCACTTGACCCAACTGGATCCCTTGTTTGTGTAGATGGACCAATATATTCAGGCGACGCTCTTTCAGAGATTACAGAGTTTGGACAATACCATCGAGATGCAATGGGTGTGAAGAAGAAGTTTTGATACTGAGCCACAGGTCAGATATGACCTGCCCTCAGAAAAATCGGTCTATTTGCGAACGCCGATTGTTTGGCCTTTGACGAATCTTTTGACGTAGTTCCTCTTATTTCGGACACGGGGAATTGGTGTGTGTCTCTCACGACCTCGTACTTTGGGGGTGGATTCACGAACCTTTCCGGCCTTTGTGAGTGAACCGTGTGAACCAGGCATCTTGTTTACCTCTACCCGTGAGTCCGAATTGTTCTCATAAAAAGCTATCCAATTGGCACCCTCTTATACGACCTTAATAGCCTCAGTGGATACCCGAGTACATGACCCAGCCACGGCTGCGCTTACTATCGACGCCTTCCCACATCGAAAACCACACCCCTCTTTATGTAGATGTTGATAGTGCGCGGCTGTGGAATCTTATTGAGGACAAAGCAGTTCATCTGATTCTTCGAAAACCTGCACTTCTAGAGCTAGCTCGTAGACAGGACCTACTGCTGATGGATCATTGTGAGCAACTTTTGAACTCAGATGACTATGACGACTGGCTAACAGGTATAGACATACTTGTGGCTCTAGGAACTCCAGAAGCTGTTGACAGACTAATCTTGGCATACGCTCAATCTCTGAGTGATGAGAGAAAACACATACTCTGTATGGTGGCAAAGATTCTTACTGCCGAGTATGTAAAACCCTTCAGTATAATGGTACGAGAAGTTGCTTGTCCCGGTGAATTGGATGTTTCTGGTTGGACTAAAATAGCGATCTCAACGTTGATAGATGTCTGCAAACGTTTTGGTGTTGTGACGGATGGTGTCGGTGAACAGGTGCAAGACGCAGATGCTCTATGTGGATTAGAAACCTGTAGTAGTGATGATGTAACTGAAATACTTCGTAAGTAGATTGCTGACCCAATACCCAGTTTTTGAATAATGTAGTGTGTTTTCTAAATAAAGGACCCAGAAATTTGAGGGCATTTTCTAAGGATATGAGCGATTTTCTCCAAAACAAGACCTCGAAATTAGCAACTTCTGACAGTCTGATAATCTTAGTCGTTTTGCGGAACCATGAAACAAGTGAGTGATACAACAATGAGACCATTGACAGAACACAGCGTTGATGAACCTTGGAGCCGCTGATTGGTGGTTCAAGTAGGTGATTATATCGTCCCGTAGGTGGGACGATTGCAATTTCTTTTTTCCACTTGATAATAGGGCGTTCACATCGAAGATTCAATGTGGCCTTAATATCAACCAAAGTTTTGTTCAGGACAACTCTAAAATGGTTTAATCATTAGAACAACTGCGATTCACCAGGGGATTCTCTAAATGCCTGCTTCTACAAATCTCACCGTACAGGTTTGGACAACAGCAGATGAGTGCGAGAAAGGCGTCATTAGATATTCTCAAGATGGAGTCAAAATAGAATTAGACTCGGGCAGAGTTATTTCCAACCGGGATTCAGGCAATATCATCTTCGAAATAAACCAGACAATTTCTCTTGATGAGAAGGGGAGTAGTGTAGTTGAAGCAATTAAACCGAGACTCGAAGTTGTTTTGAAACCACTCATAATCATTCAACATCCATACACTAGTACTGGTGGCCAAATTGTGGAGGATATTTTCCCTCATTCGACCTCTGGATTCTATGGAAGACTTCTGAATGGAGAGAATAGTGCAATTTATTTCATTCAGGAGGTTAGGGGTAGAAAGAAATTCCTACTCACAATTGTGGATTCAATCACTTTACGAATATATGAAACTCATCTCATTCATCCATATGAGGCAGAGGCACTTTCTTTAATTGATAATCAGCGAACTGATCAAATTCAGTTCAACGAATTGATTGCAAGTAGAACCATCACAAGATTTGAAATTTTGAGTATCTTGGATGCACCAGCTCCTACGTGGCAAGAGTTGTCTAAGATTGTTGGTGATGTTTCCATCCCTAATCTGCAGATTGGAAAAACAATGAGAGAAACCTTGAGTCGGATTGTCCCAACCACGTTCCCTGAATCAATTAGAGAGGAACTGATGGCGTTTCTTGCGTATGTTATTCGGAGTGATATCCCGGATGATCCTCTAACCTATTCGTTTAGATTCTCTTCAACAAGACTATTGCAGATGCTTGTACTAG
>JBHLPA010000036.1:0-12395 GCA_048939935.1 Promethearchaeota archaeon
GAAAGTGGGGATTCCATAGTCAATGATTTTCTTGATTTCAGCCTGGGTCTGAGGGTTCCAGTCTGTTATGGCAGCATGGAGACCGTAGTCGATACATACATTGGGATCAGCTTCAGCTCTCCGTGCCTCAACAGCCTCCATAATCGAATGTCCCTTTGTCTGGATTGCAAAGTCAAGAACAGTACTTACACCCCCGCATGCTGCTGCCTTAGTACCGTTCTCAAAATCATCAGCAGAAACCGTCCCAGAGAACGGTAGTTGAAAATGAACATGAACATCAATACCTCCGGGGAAAACATACTTCCCCTTTGCATCAATCACTTTCGTTTCTGTACCTGCAGCAAGGTCGGAAGCAAGGATTGTAATCTTTCCATCTTTGACTCCAACATCAGCCTTGTATGTGTCTGATGCAGTCACAACAATACCATTCTTTACAATGAGATCTAATTCAGCCATGGAAGGTCATCTATAGACTATTGTAACCCTCGCCATAAATCGCTTTGGGAAATGCCTATTAGACAAAAGAAGTACAGTTCAATTCCTCAAGTTTATGGAGAGATATCATTGCGGAATGTCCGAATTGGCTTAGTTCAAGCAACCTGGGAAGGAGATGTTTCAGAAGACGCTGACATCGAAGAAAACATCGAAAAGATGATTCGAAAACACGAAGGGTTTGCGACAATTGCTAGACAACAGGAGGTTCAAATTCTGTGTTTCCAAGAATTGTTCTATGGGCCTTACTTCTGTGCCGAACAAAACACAAAGTGGTACAAGTATGCAGAACCGATTCCAGGTCCTCTGAGCGAACGGATGCAAAAACTTGCCAAGCATAACAACTTAGTATTGATTGCGCCTATGTACGAAGAGGAATCTGTTGGGATCTACTACAATACAGCGCTTGTCATTGATTCCGATGGAACATTACTGGGGAAGTTCAGGAAGATGCACATTCCGCATCTAGGACCCGGATTTTGGGAGAAATTTTATTTCAGACCGGGAAACCTCGGATATCCTGTCTTTGAAACAGCAGCCGCAAGGATTGGAGTGTACATCTGCTACGACCGACACTTTCCTGAAGGAGCAAGAGCACTTGGACTTAATGGAGCGGAGATTGTATTCAATCCATCAGCCACTGTCGCAGGTCTCTCTGAACACTTATGGTCTATTGAACAACCAGCACATGCTGTCGCAAACGGGTACTACATAGCGGCGATTAATCGTGTAGGTGAGGAGCCATGGAAGACAGGAACATTCTATGGAAGTTCATACATCGCAGATCCTCGCGGTCAGATGGTTGTGAAGGGTTCTCGTGACAAAGAAGAACTTGTTGTGGGAGATATTGACCTCGATATGATCAAGGAAGTCCGGAACATATGGCAATTCTATAGAGATCGCCGTCCGGAAACCTATGGTGACCTCACTAAACTCTGAGCGCGAGGTCATAATCCCTTTTCGGCTTTGGTGAAGGCTTCATCTAATACCGCACAGGCTTGTTCAATCTGGGTTTCGGTGAGCTCAAGTGGAGGTTGAAGTCGAATCACATTGTTGTCGAGGCCACCCTTGCCAATGAGTAATCCTTTCTCTCGACAGACTTCCATGACAGTGAGTATTTCCTGTGTGGCAGGTTCTTTTGTTGTCTGATCACGAACAAGCTCAATACCAAGCATCATTCCCTGTCCACGAACTTCTCCGATAATCTTGTGGGATTCTTGAAGCTCTTCCATTTTCTTCTTCAGATGACCACCTAATTTTGTAGCCTTTTCCAAGTAGTTCCCTTCTTGGATGATCTCAATTACAGCCACAGCAGCTGCACAGGACAGTGGGTTTCCTCCAAAGGTGGCAAATGCATCAGTAAGCTTGTAGTCTTCAGCGATTTCAGGTCTAGTAACGAATCCACCGATGGGAATCCCACTTCCAAATCCTTTAGCCAAGGTAATGATATCAGGTTCTACACCGGTGTGTTGTATGCCCCACCACTTACCACCTGTCCGACCAAATCCTGTTTGAACCTCGTCAGAGATATAGACTCCCCCATATTCCTTTACAATTTCATGGGCGATCTTGAAGTATTCTGCAGGAGGTTGTACAATTCCACCCACTCCTTGAATAGGTTCGGCGATGAACGCCGCTATGGCATTGTTTGTCTGAGTACGAATAACTTCTCTGAGATAATGTGCGCACTCCATATCACATTCAGGATAGGTTTTACTAAAGGGACATCTGTAACAGTATCCATAGGGCGTGAATCGTACTCCTGAAGGATGAGCTTCAGCAATGGTCCGCCACCCAGCAGTGGAGAGTTCTCGAGCAAGTGTCGTACGCCCATGATATGCACGCTGACAAGCAATAATATACGGACTGTCTGTGTATTTTCTAGCCATAGTAAGGGCAGCCTCGTTTGCTTCGGACCCACTGTTTACTATGTAAGAACAAGTGAGTCCTTTAGGAGAAATTTCAGCAAGTTTCTGAACTAGCACTGCATATGGAATTGTGGCATAGAGTGAGCTTGTATATACAAGATGCTCTGCTTGCCACTGTATTGTTGAAACGTATTTCGGGTGATTATAACCAGTAATGGTGGTACAAATACCTGCGAATAGGTCGATATACTCCTTCCCTGTGGAGTCTTTTAGAATTGCACCTTCTCCATCAATAAACAAAACTGGTTTCTCATAATAATGACCCACGGCTGGGGCCAAGAACTTCTTTTCTATCTCGAGAATATCTTCTCGTGAATACTTTCTTGTCAAGTCTTTCGGAACTAGTTCATCTTTCACAGTAGTCACCACTGTCTATATCGAGGAAATCAGGAATGTAATACCTCCATAAGGCCTTTAGGGACGGTGTATTTCTACCTAAAAGTTGCAGGAAGTTTGAATCATGCCTGAAAATCCATTAGAAACCGAGTTTGTTGACATTATTTTCAAGAATCCATTCTTACTGTCCTCTGCACCGCCTACAATGGACCCACGTCATATTCTACGAGCCGCAAGACTTGGGTGGGGAGGTGCCGTAATGAAGACTGTCACTGAAGAGCCAACTGTAGATCCCAGAACTCGACTCGGAGTTCTTCGTAGAGATGGAACGCCCATTGGCATGAACAATATCGAACTTCTTTCTCGAAAATCAGTGGAAACGTGGACTGAGGATTGGATTCCAAAGATAAAGAAAGAAGCACCAAAAGACTTCGTCTTTGTTGCCAGTATTATGAGTGGACCTGAGCCAGAAGGATGGACAAAACTTGCAGAAATCATGTCTCAAACTGAAGCGGATGCCATTGAGTTGAATGTTTCATGTCCTCATGGATCACCAGAAGAGCATATGGGAGCATTCATCGGTCAAGATCCTAAATTGGTTGAAATGGTGACTAAGGCGGCAAAGAAAGGGACTGACCTGCCCATAATAGTGAAGCTGACGCCAAATGTGACTGACATTGTTCCTATCGCAAGATTGGCTGTGAAAGGGGGGGCTGATGCAATATCTGCAATCAACACGGTTGAATCACTGATTGGTATAGACATAGAGTCAGCTACTCCTCTTCCTATAGCCTATGGTTCAGATATGAAAGAACAACTCAGCACTTATGGTGGGATGTGTGGACCAGCGGTCAAACCTCTTGGTTTACGTTTTGTTTCTCAGATTGCAAAGGCGTTTCCAGATATTCCAATATCAGGAATAGGAGGCATAGGAGATTGGTCGAGTGCAGTAGAATATTTCATGGTTGGAGCCAGGACTCTCCAAATTTGTACTGCAGTGATGTGGCATGGCTTCTCAATAATCAAAGAACTAAATGAAGGTCTAGTCAAATTCATGACCAGAAAGGGATACTCAACACTTGAGTCCATGGTGGGAAAAGCTCTTCCGAGAATTACCACATGGGCAGCTCTTAGCAAGCTTCCCCCTGTAGTGGCTCGTGTGATTAAAGAGAAATGCACAGGTTGTAAGGATTGTGTCATTGCCTGCGCAGACGGGGGTTTTGTTGCAATTCAGATGAGAGGCAAAGTTGCACTAGTAAACAATGAGAAATGCGATGGGTGTGGACTTTGTCAGGTTGTGTGTAAAGACGAGGCAATCGAGTTCGTCCATGTAGATTGAGATTGTGTCATTTTACTCAATTTTGAGTTCGTTTACGTGGGTAGACGATTTCACCCCTTTTGAAAACAATCAACTCACCATGCTCAAACTCTGTCCATGGTTCATCAGTGAGTATTCTGGTGGATATGATATAACCAGTTTGAGAGGGACTTCTGGGTTTGCTGTAAATTTCTATACTTCCCAATTCTTGGTCTGAAGTCACGAGTTCGATTGTCTTGTAGGGATATGTCTGTTTAATGAAACGAAGTCCATTATTGTAATCATTCTCATCAGAATAACAGAAGAGATACTCGTCATCTGAAAAAATACAATTTAGAGTGTTTTCACCGACATTGATGTCTTTTAGTAATTCTTCAATGAACTGGAAATCATCATTCTTCCATTCGATTGGTACCCTCTCTGATAGGGCATCTAGAATGTAACAAAAGATGTGTTCTGAATCAGTTTCTCCAATTGGTGTATATCGGTTGAGCTTGAGTTTTTCGTGGTCAATGATAGTACCATTGTGTGCAAAGACATACTCACGTTTGCTTGATTCAGGACCAAGGTGTCGGTAGAATGGATGTGTGTTGAGATAACTACGAACACCTCGAGTTGATTGGCGTACATGTGTAATGAAGGTGTTTGATTCCGGATATTGTTCTATGAAGTCAAAGAGACGACTATCAACGGAAGGCGCGGCTTCCTTGATTACTTGAAGTCGGTTATCAATGTAGAATGCCACTCCCCATCCATCTGGATTTGCGTTACCACGCTGTTGAAAAACATCAAGTGATATTCTAGCAGTTACAGGAGAATTAAATGAAAGACCAAGAAGATCACACACAACCGAAAACCTCGAGCAGTCTAACCGACCAGTGCCTGTAAAGTCTATTGAGATTACACTCTTCTCACTTTGGAGTGAGTTTTGTTGATTTGAAATCAATTCGAATCTCATTGAGTTTTGATGTTAGACGTAAGTACTCCTCATTACTATGAAGTGTTCGAGTCTTGTGTTGATAATCATCCTCGCTCTCATACCTGACCATGTAGACACTCTCGTTGGGACGTTCTACGTTTTTCCAGCGACCAATTACATCAATACCATGTTTATCATAGATAACTTTGAACTCATCACGGAGTTTGTCCATCACTTCAGTGGCATCAGGTTTCACCGTCGTTTGATATAGCATCACTATCGTCATATTTCCCACATGAACTATTGTTAATTTATTTGATATATATCTTGGGGAAGGTGTGAAATCAATTTGATTTATCGTGTTTCTTGTAGGACCTTAGCTAAATGGAGAATTGCTGCTGCAATTGCAGCCAAACCCAATGCAAATGGCACTGTATATTGGTTTCCAAAAATGAAACCAAAAAAGATTGTGAAAATAATCAGGGCAACAACACAGCCCTCGCTCTGGCTACTTCTATATGTAATCGCTATACGATCTTCTGTTTCACCCAATTCTCAAGACCCGGCTATATTCAAGCATGAAGAAATATCACTCTTACGATACTTCAATATCTGTGCTATACATTGAAATGCCCGCTGTATTCACCTAATAGTACGCCTCCATGGTAGGAAAACATAATGAAACCAGTTGAACTGATAATCGCAGGTGCAGGTGACCGAGGCTCCGTCTATGCATCCTATGCCAAGACGCATCCAAAAAGAGCCAAGGTGGTTGGGGTCGCAGAACCAAGAGACTTCTATCGGGAGAGGATGGTGAGGGAGCATAACATCCCTGATGAGAATGTCTTCACTGATTGGAAGGATATGGCAAAGCAACAGAAGTTTGCGGATGCGGTCATAATCGCAACACAAGACCATATGCATAGAGATCCAGCCATAACTTTTGCCAAGAAAAAGTATCACATGTTACTGGAGAAACCCATGGCACCTGATGAAAAGAGCTGCAAAGCCATCACGAAGGCAGTCCTGTCAAATGATATCATCTTTGCATTAGGTCATGTTCTCAGGTACACACGTTATACTCAGAAACTGAAATCTATTCTTGACTCGGGGTTAATTGGAGATGTCATAAGTATCCAACGTCTTGAACCGGTCGGATACTGGCACCAAGCACATTCCTTTGTAAGAGGGAATTGGAGCAATGAGAAAGAGTCGTCTTTTATGTTGCTTACCAAGTCTTGCCACGACCTTGACTGGATTCATTATATCATGGGAAAGAGATGTACATCTGTTTCTTCATTCGGATCACTTACACATTTCGTGAGGGAGAGTAAACCTGAAAATGCAGGAGAAAATTGTCTGGAGTGTGAGTTCGAACCAGAATGTCCGTATTCTGCAAAGAGATTCTATCTGAGACTATTCGACCATGGCAAGACAGGCTGGCCACTGAGTATAGTAACTTCAGAGATGACGAGAGGCGGCATTGTTCATGCACTCAGAAATGGTCCGTACGGACGATGTGTGTACGAGTGTGACAATGATGTGGTTGACCATCAAATTGTGAATATGGAGTTTGAAGGTGGAAGGACTGCTTCTTTCACAATGACAGCCTTTACCAGAGCGAGAGCAAGAGAAACGCGGATTTTTGGAACCAGAGGGGAGATATATGGCAATGGAAAGAAGATTCAGATGCATCAGTTCCTGAGTGGGAAGACGGAGATCATTGATACTTCTGAAGATGTTCCAGACTCGCTTGCGGACCATGGTGGCGGAGATTATGGTTTAATCGACTCGTTTGTTTCTGCGGTCGCGCAGAGTGATCCAAGTTTGATACTTTCGGGACCAGAGGAGAGCCTCGAAACACATCTATTGACCTTTGCTGCAGAGAGAAGCAGAATAGAGGGCAAAGTCATCGACCTATAGATGGACCAAACCAAAGGACTAGACCAATAACGAGTAGCCCAATGAAAATCAATAACTCAACTATCACTCGTGGGTGTTTGATATCAATTCCTAGCTTCTCTAGATGAGTCAACGTATAGAGAAGGAACAGTAATGGAATTACACTGAGCACCAGTAAGATGATACCCGCCGTTGATGTTTGAATCATGAGATTAAGCAGGGAAAAGGCTCACTTCAACACTTCTAGTAAAATCATTCGCCTTTTTCTGGAGTTTTCCACCCATCAACAAGAAGCCCTATCATAAAGGCAACTCGGTCAATGAAAGCATCATGCGGATTAAGTTGCTATTGATTGACAAAATGATGATTGATGAAGTTCGAAAATGATTCATTTCACAGCTTTATGGATTGCCACAGCGCCTAATGTCATTCTAACATAGTCCACATCCGTAAAACCGGATTCATAGAGGATTCTAGCTAGTTCCTCGGCATTGAAAAACCTAGGAACAGTATGTGCGAGGTATGCGTAACTTGTTTTCGAACCGGAAATTATTCTTCCAACCAATTTGATTACTTGCTTTGTGTAGAAACGAAAAGCAAGCCTGAAAGGAGTGAATGTTGGTTGACTTGTTTCAAGATTTATGAAACGACCACCGGGTTTCAGTATACGAAGAAACTCCTGAAGGAAAGAAATCAATCTCTCACGAGTCGGAGTTATATTTCGGGTGGCAAACGAGATTATCACCATATCAAACGTATTGTCAGGAAAAGGAAGATGATGAGAGTCAGTAAGGGACATTGATGTTGTTCGTAATTCTTCCTTATCAGCAGCTTTTGAGATCATAGGCAGTGAAAAATCGGAAACGACAATTCTTGTATCAGAGTCTGCAAGTCTATGGAGGTTTGCAGCCATTTCACCTGTACCACTACAGACTTCAAGCCAATATGACCCACCGCCTGATGCTGCTACCTGAGCAGCTTTTTTCCTCCAAGGGATATCCAAGCCGAATGTTAGGACGTGGTTCACTACTTCGTAAAGGTGAGCAATTTCTGAAAAGACTTTGAGAACCTCTTTACTCATTGAATCACAGTCCAAATCATTTTGTGACACTCTGGCAAAGGCAACATGAACTACTTGATAATGTTCACCATAGGGCAGTGTTTTGTATTCTAGACAGGTCATCTTCATACCTTTGGAAATGTTCTTGACCTATGTCGGTCCTATAGGGATTGATTCTACAATAAGGTGATTTTTGTTGTCAAAAGAGAAGAATGAATCTATTGGCCGACGATGGTACGAAGAGATGTGGAGTAAGCCAAACCTAGATACAGCGGATGAAATAGTCGACAAAGACTATGATCCTGAGTGGGTACAAATTGACGCGGTAGGTCCTGAGCAAATCAAGCACGAGATCAGATATTTCCGTTCAGTCTTTCCAGACCTCAAGTATGAGGTGGTCGAGATGATTGGTGAAGAGGACAGGGTTTGGATTCGATACAAAGCCAAAGGAACACAGAAAGGGGCTGCATGGGGATTTGAGGCGTCTGGCAAAGAAGTTGAGTTTGAGGGAGCAACTATCCTCTACATAAATTCTGACGGGAAAATCATTGATAGATGGGGTGCGTTCTGTTTCTATGATATTTTGAATGAACTAGGCTTAGTTCCTTCGCTTTGGGAATTGAACAAGCATCTTGAAGATACTTCGATATAAGGCGAAGAAACCTCACAGTAGTCAGATACTTGATTTAGGATGGGTCAACTATTAAAAATCAAGAGAAGTTTCAGAGTTCATCTCACATAAGGACCAGTCATAATGGTCCAAGCGCCATCTTTGGATGGTCCTGAATGGTACAGAATGTATGCAATCCCAAAAACGATCAGGACAATGATTGTGAGGGCTATTGGAGACTGCCAGTTTTCATAGTTGAAGATCTGAGTGTCTTGGCCCATATATGCATAAAGTGATAGATACATCTCTGTTATTAACGCGAACGTCACGAGCGCAACTACACCCCATTGAGCAACTACTCGGAGAACCTTATGGTGCGAGGTCTTCATCTTTTGCTCGTTCTTTTCGTTCATTATATGTCCTTTACTCAAGAAATCAGTTAAGTATTTGGAGTTCTGCTGCGTTACTCTTGAAGCTCTTTTCCAACAGAGTAAGCATCAGCGACAACATCGCCAAGTGTCCAATACTGATTTGCAGGGTTTGTGAAGATGAGTAGGTTCAATTTCCTCTGGTCCAACACTCCATCTGTCATGTATTGGCTTTCAGTGTAGATGTGTTTCACTTCACCAAGAACAATGTAATGAGTTGATACATCAATGAGTTCGGTAAGGATGCATTCAGCTGTGACCGGACACTCTTGAATCATAGGAGCAGAGGGGAATTCACCATAAAACACATTGAAAAACTTCGACTTGTCAACATCCTTCCCCGATCGAATACCACAATAATCTGTTTCTGTGACCAAGTCAGCACTTGGAAAATTGACGCTAAAGTTGTTGTTCTCCCTGATTCCCTGGAGTGTGTACCTAGCCTTATTTACAGCAGCACCCCAGATATTCGGAGTTCTAGACATCCGATTGAACCAAGCTACTGTGAAGAAGTTGGGTCTTCCTTCAACAAGAGACCCTATGAGAACGACAGGTTTAGGAAAGGGGGATGCTTCAGCATTAATCTCAATTTTCTGCATAATGACTCACTCGCGTTGCATTTCAAAGAGATTCTTGTTTAAATGCCTATGTAAGCAAATACTGAATCAACTTAGAATGTAAACTTGAGCTGAGGCAAATAACGCGGTTCCAATCACAACAAGTCCAATAATGATTCTCAACTTCTTTTCTGGAATGTGCTGCGCTCTTATGACTGCAATATAACTACTCAGAACACCGCCGCATGTGTAGAGGAAGACTGCAAGTAGAGTGGTGATATTGAAAGAAAGAAGAACAAGATAGACAAAAACTGTTAATGAAAGCATGATGGTTGTAGCCAGCATAGCTGTCCCCACTGCTCGAAATGTTCGGTAACCAAGTAAGAAGACCAAAATGATGACAAAATTCATGGCACCACCAATAGCGATGGTACCAGTCAGAAATCCTACTAAGATACAGAATATGTATGACATCTGGTGTTTCTGTGAGATGGATAGAGAAGACAGCCTGCCATCTTGGTTCACTGTCGCTCTTTCAGTAATGGGACTATTCATTCTTATGCCCTGAACAAGAAAAACTGCACCCAAAGCAAGAGTAATGATTGGAGACCCTCCCCGAAAAGCATTGGAGTATTGTTCCAAGAGTGGAAATGCAATGACCGCAGTAATCATTGCAATAACTCCAGCGACCAGGCCAAATCGAGTACCAAGTTGAAAGTTCACCTCAGATTCAGATTGCCGGCTATAGAACAATGTCAAGGTGATAGCTATAGCAAGATCAACAAGAAGACTGGACAAAAGCGACTCGTGAAGTGGGACCTCTGCTATGACGAAAAGCAAGGGTACTATGATTGGCCATGCAGTCAAACCTACTATACCAGCACCAAAACCTATCAAGATACCAAGTGGAAGTGCTAGGATAAGGATTACTGGGTCCATGGTTAGCAGCAGACTCGAAGAGTGTTTTATCTATTTCTCACGACCCTTCTTGTTGAGGTTGCCTTTGTGCACTATGACCCCCAATGTGATTTAATAGCTAGTGATGTTGTATGTAGCCATATTTAATGGGGGAATAATTTGCATGAATGGGAAGACTTGGTCCAGCTTACTGATCATCACCATATCATCTCTTTTAGCTGGTGTCTTCCTCTTCTTCTTCGCTGTGAAGTTCTTATTGGACCTATCTATGGTCTCTGATGAATATCATGTTGTTAGAGCCGGGATTTCTGCACTACCAGGTTACTATGTGACTCTGATATGGTCGCAGATTCTAATAGTCATTGGTACCGTTCTTCAATACATCTGTTTTCTACCAATGACACGTAAGGATTCGACAGTTACTTTGTGGTATGAGAGAGGTACATACTTTTCGTTACTACTACTTCCTTGTATGTGGTTGATTGGCGAAAATAGTGGTGGAAGTCTAATCGTAAACATATTCGCACCTCTCTGGATGGGTAGTTATAGTAACTATATTCAGACAACATACCGTATGAACCACAATTTACCTTGGTCGTATATTGAAGCCGCTCCTCCAGTTTCAACATATACTGCCTATGGCCATCTTGGATTTGTATCGTATCTATTCTTATTTACAGGGATTTTACTTCTGGGAGGCCTTTGGAGGTTCAGAAGAAATAGGATGTCAAAGTCAAGCTTCTCTATCTTGATTGCTGCCACATCGATGCCATTTGGAGGGTTTTTAACATTGAATATATTATCGCTTATCAATGGGGGGATATCGGTTCTTCCATACTTTATTCCAATACCTCATACAATTTTGGTTAGTATCCTATTTCTGTTCAAAGGACCGGTTCCTCAAACAGATGCTGACTCCAGGATTCCAATTTATAGAACCTCTCCAAAGAGCCAGTTGTGGGGGCTAGGTCAAACTGGCAGAACGAACCAAGATATCCTGGAAGTCAAGCTATCTAATATTCACTCTAAGCGAGGAGAGAAAGAAGATAGAAGATAAAGTTGAGTGAGAAGCATTTAATCTACCAGCTCAAAGCAAAAATATAGAAAAAATCGACAACAAAGGATAGAAGTCATTGTTTCTAAAATACGTTCCTTACAACTTGGACAATACGAGATTTATCAACCATAACCTACTCTTGGCCACGGGTTATCACGACCTTTTCTCCTTAGAATGGTGAGTGTAACGACAATTGCGATGCCACCAACACCCATAATTAAGGCAGCAGTAACTGATGACCAATTGTTTGGATTAGTTGGACTATTCGCTCCAATGCAATAAAGCCAGGTTCCATACATTTCTGAAGTAGACTCATGACCGAGGGTATCATTTGCCCAGAAATAGTAGTAACGGATAAAATCTAACGAATATAGAGGACCTGAGAAAGTGTAGGAGTATCTATACGGATAGCTTGGAGTTGGTAGATATTCTAATTCAATAAAGCTCCAAGATCCATTAGGCGTACTACTATAGTAAAGTAATACTTTATCTACTCCAGACTGGTCGTATGCTGACGTGTAGTAAGAAACGGAGTAAAATGGACACTTTATTGGTTCTGCAGTCACTCTATAATCAACTGTACTATAGAGTATTGGTCCAGCGAGGTCAAAGGTTGCAACGCTTGGATAACGATCAATACTACCTGCAGAACCAGGTATCGCATACACTCCAATACCAGAGTAATCTCCCCATTCATTGCCGACAGATACGTTGTCATCCCAGAGGTTATCGTATCCATCATCCTGAGCGTTTACATCTTCATGGATTGACTCTTCTTGATTGAAGGCAATTCTGTTGTTAAAGATGTGATTCATACTACATCCAAACGAGAGTGAAACACCAATCACTGTATTGTATGCAATCAAATTG